>JBAUNU010000305.1:0-2551 GCA_049579405.1 Methylocella sp. | reverse complement strand
GCCAGAATAAACTCCTTGCCATGCCTCTGCCTCCAGCGACTCAAATCATGGCAAAAATATATCATGGAATCAACGCTCTGTATGGGTTCTCAACCTAAGGCGCGCTCCGGCGTTAAAATCAGGCTTTCTCGCGCCAGCATCGCCAGAAGCTGGTCTTTTTGCCCAAAGGTTCCGGCACGCCGGCAACGGTCGTCGGCGCGGCCGTCGGTTCAACTAGACTTACCAGATATTGCCGCGTTGCAAACCGAACGACTACGCCAATCGCGGCGGCGAGCGGTACCGCAATAAGGAGGCCGACAAAGCCGAACATATAGCCGAATGCGGCAATCGCGAACATTACCCAGACAGGATTGAGGTTGATGCGCGAGGCGATAAGATACGGTGCCAGCGCATAGTCCGCGATGGACTGGCCGCCTACGAAGATGCCCAGTACAACTGGAATCATCGACCAGTTCGGCCAGAACTGGAGCACCACCACGCAAAGCGACAGCACGAGCCCGATGAGCGACCCAAGATAGGGAATGAAACTGATCAGACCGGCGGCAAGCCCGATCAAAATTCCGTGGTTGAGAGCAACCAAGTGCAGGGCCAGTGCATAATACAAAGCAAGGATGAGGCAGATCGTCCCTTGACCGCGCAGGAAGCCTGCCAGGGTGTCATCGATCTCGCGAGCGAGCGTCCGCACGGTCTCGCGCTGCGCCACAGGAACTGGACGGTCGATCGCCGCAATTAGTCCGTCCCAATCATTAAGCAAATAGAAAGTGACGATGGGAGTCACCACGAGAAGGGAGAAGATCGATATCAATGCTTGGCTATCCGACCACAGCGAGCGTAAGACGCTGGGAATCCAATCGGCGCCGAGGGTGGCGAGCTCGCCAAGCGATCGCTCGGCTTCGTTCACTCCTTGGCCGATGATTTTGCGCAACCATGGGCGTCTCGGATCGGTTGCAAAGGCTTGCAGCTGTCCGGCGTACACTGGAAATTTGTCGATAAGGGTCGCGACCTCCTCGCCAATGATAGGAATGGCCAGCACCGCCAGAACGGCGACCCCGATAATGAACACGCTGATGATGACCAGCGCGGCAACGGCCCGGTTCAGCCCCAACCGCTCGAGGCGGTTGACCGTCGGGTTGAGCAGGTAGGCAAGAGCGATCCCGGCCACAAACGGCAGCAGGATCTCGTGCAAAAGCACGACCACCGCGACAACGGCCGCCAGCGCCGTAAGCCAGAGCACGGAAGGCCGGGGCGCGTTCATGAACTAATATTCCGGCGGCAATGTTCATGCATGGTGGCTTGCTGCGCTTGTTGGTCATTGATATGCTGCGAGTTTTGCCGATCGGGGTTTGATGTCAACCTCGAATTCGCTCCCGCGTAAAAATGCTTCGCCGGAAAGCTCGCCCATAGGTTATGCACGGTTTTTCCGTTTTGCGCGGCATGCAGGCCCGATTTTCCTCGCGGCAAGACCTGCCCGGCGGGGGACAACCGCGCTAAAGCCAGTTGCAAAAGCCCGCCACGTTGTGATTCCTTATCCGCGCTGGCCGAAAATGGTTTTTGAGTCGCGCGTCAGCAGATAGCTCCAACCGCGGGAAATGCGGATGCATTTCCCGAGTCCCCCAAAGATCCACCCGAGGCCATGGAATGCCGCTTTTGCAACTCGCCCTCGACCGCGCCGAAAACCCCCTGGATGTCATCGAGAGAATCGCCACGCGCAATCACTGGTCTTTCGACCGGGACGAAGAGGATGAAATTTCGATCTCGGTCGCCGGCGGCTGGTCTGAGTACAATATCGTCTTCACCTGGCTCGCCGGGGTGGAGGCATTGCATGTTGCCTGCGCCTTCGACATCAAGGTGCCAGCCCCGCGCGTTACGGAGCTTGCCACTCTGGTCTCGCTCATCAATGAACAACTCTGGATCGGGCATTTCGACATTTGGCCGAATGACGGAGTGATCATCTTCCGGCATGCCATTTTGCTCGCCGGCGGGGCCGAGCTGAACGGCCATCAATGTCAAACCGTTCTCGCCAGCGCGGTGCGCGCATGCGAACGCTACTACCAGGCTTTTCAATTTGTTGTCTTTGCCGGCAAAACCGGTCCCGAGGCGATCGGCACGGTCATGCTTGAAACCCAAGGCCGCGCCTGACATGGACGCGCCGGGGACGAGCCGCTTCGACGCGTCCCTCGTGCTTGCCGGAGCGGGCAAGATGGGCGGCGCGATGTTGCGGGCCTGGCTCGAACGGGGGTACGAGCCGCGAAAAATCAGCGTCATCGAGCCGCGCCCGTCGCCGGGGCTCGTCGAACTCGCCGGGGTCAAGGGCTTTGAGCTGGGGGTACCTTCGCAGCCGCCGCAAATTCTTGTGCTCGCGATGAAGCCGCAGGATCTCGATGAGGCGGCCGCCGGGCTGGCGTCTGTCGCGACCCAGGACACGCTGGTCGTTTCGATCCTGGCCGGAAAGACGATCGCCAATGTCGCGGCCAGGCTGCCGCGCGCGAAGGCAATTGTCCGGGCGATGCCAAATCTCCCGGCGGCCGTTGGGCGCGGCATGGCCGTGCTT
>JBAUNU010000304.1:0-2600 GCA_049579405.1 Methylocella sp. | reverse complement strand
ATATTTTCTTATTATATGGTTTTATATCGGCGATGTCACCAAAAAAGTGACAATCGATCTGGATTCAAGAACATGGCCGACAAGCCATTGAAAAAAGAGTCACTTCCAGAGGCCGAAATTGCGGAACGCATGGATTGCGCTATCCGTCGATCCCTGCAAATGCCTCCCAAACTTCACAAAGACTCCCGGAAGCCGCGCCGCCGTAAGGCAAAAGCGGCCGCCGCAAAGCCCGAAACTGAGACCTCGTAAGCCGCCGCTTAGGCGGCATCGCGCCCGTCAAGGCTGCGATATGTCAGCCTTTTCCCAGCCGCGCCCTTGATTGCGAGCGTAGTCCGCTCGCCGTCTTCAATACCTAGTTTCGACCGGTTTGAATACCGGAAATCGAATTCATGCAAATACCTCTGCAAGTGTTGCTCACCGCAATGCTGATACACGCCAATCATCCCTCTCTTAAAGATAGAAAAGAAGCCTTCGACGGAATTTGTGCAAACTTCTCCTCTCTTATATTCTCCCCTACCGTGATTTACGCTTTCGTGCTTGTAAAATGAACGTCCCAACTCATTGTAGTACCGCGCTTCGTCAGTGTTTAACGTGCTATCAAGCACAATATTATTACATAGAACGATCTTGACAGTCTCTGCCGTCAACTCTTCTACTTTAACGGATTTTGCCCGACCGCCCCGCTCGACAAGAGAAATGACTTTCCGCTTTGATGCGGTTCCCCGCTTTTTTTGCCAGCCCTTCCTATTCACAAACACATCGTCAGATGGCCCTTGGAATGTCTCATCAACCTCAACAACCTTGCCTTTGCCCCCGAACGGCTCTGGGTCATGGTCTGCCATTGCTTCTCTGATCCGGTGCGCGACAAACCACGCGGTCTTATATTGGACGTTCAAAGTCCGGCTCAGTTGATGTGCCGAGAAGCCTTTTTTCGATGAAGCCATAAGCCGAAAAGCCAACAACCATTTGTGAAGCGGGAGGTGTGACCGTTCGTAAATAGCCCCCATCCTAACCGTGAATTTATCTTTACAGGATGTGCAATAATACCAGCCTGGCCCCATAGAGTTCCCTAGGACGGGCCGGATGCCTTCTTTGATGACGCCGCAGTGTGGGCAGATAGGACCGTCAGGCCACCGGACCGCCTCAAGGTGCGCCCGTGCCGCTTCTTCGTCATGATAAATCGGGTTGCTTAATTCGACGGGTGTCATGGTCAATCTCCTTGACCATGACCATGGCACATCTGCGTCTATCAGTCAAGTACATAATCGCGGCCGAAAATGACACCGTGCCGGATCGTCACGACACGAGGAGTTACGCCAGCAAAAAGGAGCGCCTGCCGTTCATGAAGTCGATATCCGGAGGAGTGCAGGCGCGACATTTGCCGGGTGTGAGCCTCGCGGCGTTCCTTCTTCTATCGTCCTCGGCCTTGGCGGGACCGCCGTTCGTCACCGACGACCCGGAGCCCGTCGATTATCTGCACTGGGAATTATACACCTTCTCGATGGGAACGCATGCGATGGCGGAGACGGATGGCGTCGCGCCCTCGTTCGAGATCAACTATGGCGTTCTGCCCAACGTTCAATTGCACGTCCAACCGGGCATGGCCGTCCACGAGGCCGGCGGCGGTCCCGTCGAGTGGGGGCCGGGCGACACGGAATTCGGCGTGAAGTACCGCTTCATCGAGCAGGGCAAGACGAGCTGGGTCCCCTCGGCCGCCATCTACCCGTTGTTGGAGGCGCCCACGGGTGACGCCGCGCGCGGGCTCGGCACCGGCAGGACCCATGCATTCGTGCCGCTCTGGGTTCAAAAGGATTTTGACGACTGGACAACCTATGGCGGCGGCGGCTACTGGATCAATCCCGGCCCCGGCAACAAGAACTACTGGCTCATGGGTTGGGTGCTGCAACGCAAGATTACCGGCAAGCTCGCGCTCGGCGTCGAATTGTTCCATCAGACGCCCAATGCAATCGGCGGCGTGCCGTCGACGGGTTTCAACTTCGGCAGCGTGCCGTCGACGGGTTTCAACGCCGGCGGAATCTACGATTTCACCGATCACTATCATTTCCTCTTCTCATTTGGAAAAGGTCTCCAGCACGCCAAGGAAACGAACGAATTCTCTTGGTATATCGGGCTCCAAGCGACTGGCGGTGAAGAACCGCCTAAAGCCCAGGAAGCGGCTCCGTAATTCAAGCGCGCTGGCGCCCTTTTGGCCCGCGGGGTGGGGCTAACCCGGTGGCGGCTCCTTGGTTGTCCATGCGCCAAGGCGAGCGATCCCGCCAGGACTTCAGAACCGCGCCGGCCCATTCCGTCGATTACCGTGGCAAATGTTGCAGCGTTGGGAACCTTGTAGGCGTCGGTCTCCGCCGGGGTAACGAAGCGGAAGGTGTGGGCGTGGACATTCACGTCGGCAATTGTTTGCTCGATCTTTGGCATGTGGCAGGCGATGCACCGGCTGCCCGCGCTGCCCGCCTTGTGATGGGTGTGTTCCGCGATGGAGGCGGAATGCGGCCCGGCGATCGACTTGACTATCGGCGACCGCATCCTCGGAATCTATCCCTAGACCTCGACCTTTTCGCCGGCGTTCGCCCATTCCTGAAAGC
>JBAUNU010000303.1:0-3882 GCA_049579405.1 Methylocella sp. | reverse complement strand
GGTGACGGCATGAAGGGGTAGGGCGGCGTATCGTGGGGGTGTTCAACGCCTCCACTTCTCCACCGAAGGAGTGATACGCCGTGACCGAGACTAACGTTTTCGAACTAACCCAGCCAGGAACATTTTCTGATCCGCTGACCGAGGTTTTGCGCAACGGCGCGAGAACGCTATTGGGGTTGGCCGTCGAAGCCGAGGTTGCGGCTTGGCTCAGCACCCATACCGACAAGGTGACCGATGATGGCCGCCGGCGGCTGGTGCGCCACGGGCATCTGCCCGAGCGCGAGATCATGACGCATCGGTGCAGTCGCGGTACGGTGCCCGCGCGTCCGTGACCGCGTCGGCGAAGGCGGAGGGCGCATCCGATTTTCGCGCGAGCGCCTTGACGAGGGTTGTGCCCAGGCCGCCCTTCGCCGGAGTGTTGGCGACATCCGGCTCGCCGACATTTTCCTTGAAGTTTAAGTTGATATACCCTGACTCATTGAAGAGCCGGGAGAAATTTCTTGCGGTTTCCGATTGGACGGATTTCTGTTGCGCGGATGATTCAGTCTGGCTTCCTCAGCGAAGAAGATCGCGTGACGCTTACGGCGCCGCATGATTTCAGCTGTGGAACCCGACGAACCCGCATCAAACTTTCAACAACGTGACAACGCCCCTTGCGTTGGCGCGCGACGGGTCTTCGCCTTGCCGGGTGACACGGCGTGCGAATGCCTTGGTGCTTTTGGACGACTTTCGGGCCTCAGCTATGCAGACGTGGCGCGAAGTCGTCGCCGCAGGCTTGAGAATGAGTGCTCCTATTACGATAATTTGGCGCTGCCTGCGGGCAGCCGAAGCAACGCCGATCGAAAGTTGATCGCAAGACCTTTTCAGGGAGGCAAAAATGACAATCGCGCGTATTCTCGCCGCCAAGGGCCGAGACGTCGTCACGACCCAGCCGCATCGGACATTGGCTGAAGTCGCCGAAGTTTTGGTCGCGAAGAACATTGGCGCGGTCGTGGTCGCCGATGTTCAAGGCAGCGTCACTGGCATTTTATCCGAACGCGATATTGTTCGTGCGGTCGCCAAGCGCGGCATCGCCGTGTTCAACGACACTGTGTCAATGCACATGACCGCCGAGGTGATCACGACGAGTGAGGACGAGCGCGTTCATGTGGCCATGGAAAAAATGACCCATGGACGGTTTCGCCATCTCCCCGTCATCTGCCATGAGAGGCTCGTTGGCCTGGTGTCGATCGGCGACTTGGTCAAGTACCGACTCGCCGAGTACGAGTATGAACAAAAAGTGACGCGAGAATATATCGCGGCCGCTTGAGCTACCCGGAATTCGCGGCCGAGGATCGGCTCATGCTCGCCGCGATGCACCTCACCCCGATAGGTAACCTCGCCGATGTAGAATCGGTTCTTGAGCAGATGGGCAAGGGAACCCCAGTGAGGCGCGGCTGCGAACACGGAACGAGACCAGGGAAACGAGGGCGGAAAGAATTGTGATCATGCCCACGACGGTATGGCGGTGGCGCGAAATACCCTTTTGAGCAAGCACAGGTGTCCCGCTTAGGCGCCAAACTCCAGACTTTTTGGGATGACGCAAGTAGGATCTGAACTTGAAGGAGGAACACCCATGGACCGTCGTGAATTCATTGCTGCCGCTGGCACCGTCGCCGCGGCTGCCTCGGCTTCACAGGCGTTTGCGCAAATGGCCGAGGAGCCCATAATGCATCCGCCGAAGTACAAGGCCCTCGAGGAAGCCACCGCGCATTGCGTCGCGACGGGCAATGATTGCCTCAGGCATTGCCTCGGCATGTATTCGATGAAGGACACAGGCATGGCCGGCTGCGCCAATGCGGCCATTCAGCTTGTTACCGCCTGCGCCGCGCTGCAGACGTTAGCGGCAGTCAATTCAGAGCATACCGGCAATATTGCCAAGGTGGTCGAGATGATCTGCACGGACTGCGAAAAGGAATGCGAAAAGTTCCCCCGCGTCGCCGAATGCAAAACCTGCCGCGAATCTTGTAAGGCCTGCGCCGCGGAATGCCGTAAGGCCGCTGCCTAGTGGTTCACTTCAACTAATTTGAAATGAATTGATGATTCGCTTTCGTCGCGATCCTAACGACGGAGGCCATCATGGGTGCTAAGGAAATTATCGTAAAGAAATATGTTGTGCGGTTGAGCGGCGGCGAACGTGAGCAGCTTGCGGCGCTGACTCGGAAAGGACGCGGCCGGCGCAGCGGCTGATGAAGGCGCGGATTTTGTTGAAGGCGGACATCTCGTAAGCCGGCGAAGGATGGAGCGACAACCAAGTCATCGAGGCTCTGGCAACCAGCGCATCCATGGTCTACCGGGTGCGCAAACAACTGGTGGAAGAAGGCTTCGAGGCTGTGTTGAGCCGCACGCCACGAGCGGCGCCTGCCATTCCCAGAATTTTCGACGGCGAGAAGGAAGCCGAGTTAATTGCCTTGGCTTGTTCCCAACCTTCCAAGGGACGCGCGCGCTAAACATTGCGGTTGTTGGAGAACAAGGTCGTGGAACTGAACATTGTCGATCGCGCCAGCGACGCACGATCGGGCGGACTCTCAAAAAAACATTCTCAAGCCGCATCTGAAGCAGCAATGGGTCATCCCGCCGAAGACCAACAGCGCGTTCGTGGCGGCCATGGAGGACGTGCTGGCCGTATACACGCGGACGCGCGATCCCTATATTCCTCTGGTTTGCTTGGATGAAACCTCGAAGCAATTGATTGTCCGTTTTTTGGATTTAAACCCCCGTCTTCAGACGGGATGAGGCTTTAGCCGATTTTTTTTGTTCATAGGCTGACTCCTTAAAAAGGGCACCCCGCTTTAAGGAGTCAGCCTATGAGCTACACGAGCGGGAGTCACACGGCGTCTGGATCACGAAGTATCGCTACAAGGTGCTGGAAGGCGCGTTGCGGGAGCGGATACGAACGATTATCCGGCAGGTCTGCAAAGAACTGGGCGTCCAGATCGTCTCCGGCGTTTTGTCGCGGGAGCATGAATAGGTGTCGATGAAGGTCTGTTGGTAGATGCGGCCGACCCCTTTCATGTTGCCAACATAGAACGTGTCCTGCGCGCCGCAGTAGCCCGGGCATTCGCTCTCGAACTCGCCGTGAGCCTCCTTTTCGGTCTTGGCTTTCTCCAAGGCTATGACCTGCGCCTCGGTCAGGATCAGGCCTTCCTGCGCAACCTTGGCTTCCAGCGCCTTGAGCCGTTTCTTCATCGTCTCGAGATCATGGCGCTGCCAGACGCCGCGCACGCCGGCCGGCGAGATCGAGTGGCCAAGTTTCCTCATTTCGTTGGCGACGCGGATCTGGCCGAGCGCTACCGCACGCCGTCGCTGCCGGCCGAACTGCCCGAGCCGATGAAGGTCGCGGCCAGGCTGTCGCATTACGCGTTCTACGTCCTAATGATCGGTATGCCGTTGATCGGTTGGGGGATGCTGTCGGCGGCCGACTAGATCGATATGCTGCAGGACGCCGCTGGCGAGATTCGGATTGTCGCCTGCGTGGGTATAGATCGCGGTGGCGGCACAAGCCCGAAAGAGATGCGGGCTGACCGCGACGCCGAGCGTCAGGCGCGTGGTCTCGGTTAAAGTGTGCTCGACGGCGGAATAGGTCATGCGCTGGCCCGTATTGGACGTCAGCCAGAGCGGCCCCGCGATATTGGCCGGCGGGTCGACGCAGGATGCCGCGGTATTCGGCAGACCCGCATGGAAATCCTGCGGGTCAGAGGTACCGACACTGCCTCTAGTTTTGCCAGCGGCCAGAACGGGGCGGTGAATTAAAAGATATGCTTCGATGGCGTCGTCGAGGTCACGCGGCACGCGGCGTTCATCGGGGCGGCCGCTTTTCGTATCCTTGCGATCGAGCACGAT
>JBAUNU010000302.1:0-4386 GCA_049579405.1 Methylocella sp. | reverse complement strand
CGCGGCTGATCTGGCGGCAGGCCGATCTCGCCGATCCGGCCGCGCCGCTGGCCGGGATCCTGCGCGGCGCCGATACAATCTATCATTTGAGCTGGTCGACGATCCCCGCCGATTCCAATCTTGCGCCTTCCGAGGACGCGCGGATCAACATTGTTGGGTCCTTGCGCTTGCTCGAAAGCGTCGAGCGTGGAACAAGTCCGCGGTTCATATTCGCGTCCTCCGGTGGAACGGTCTACGGGCGGCTCGTCGAGGCGCCGGCGCCGGAGGAGCATCCGCTGAGGCCCCTGTCCGCCTACGGCGTGTCAAAACGGTCGGTCGAAGCGTATCTCGACCTTTTTGCGTCATTCGGCGCGATTAGGCCGGTGTCGCTGAGGATCGGAAATCTGTTTGGACCGGGGCAGGAGACCGGGAGGCTTTTCGGCGTCGTCTCCCATTTCAGCAAACGCGCGCTCGCGGGCGTCCCGATCCAGATGTTTGGCGATGGCGCGGTCGTGCGCGACTACGTGTATATCGACGACGCCGTGGAAGCGCTATTGCGCGCCGGGCACTCCGAAGAGTCATCCACCGCGCTCAACATTGGCAGCGGGAAAGGCCGTTCGCTGAACGACATCGTCGCCGTTCTTCAGAAGCTTTTGGCTAAGCCGGTCATGGTCGAGCGCGAGCCCGGAAGGCCATTCGACGTGCCGGTCTCGGTGCTCGATTCGGGCAAAGCCCGGCACGAACTCGGCTGGTCGGCACGCGTTTCCTTCGAGGACGGCGTCGCAAGAACCGTTGCAAGCATGGCCAAGGCCGCCACATGAAAATCGCGCTCTACGTCCATTGCTTTTTCCCCCGCCATTTTTACGGCACGGAGGCCTATACCCTGGCCCTTGCGAAAGAACTGGCCGCGGCCGGTCATGAACCTGTCGTGGTGTCGGCGACATTGGCCGGCGAACCGGGCCAAAGGAACGTCATCGACGACTATATCCATGAAGGCGTTCGCGTTGTCTCGATCGACAAGAATCTTTTCCCGAACCGCTGCGTTCGCGACAGCTACGAGCAGCCCGCCCTGCGGCACCTCCATGAGCGTCTGCTTCGCCAGCTGCGGCCCGATGTCATTCATGTCTGCCATCTGATCAGCCACACGACGGCATTGCTCGACGTGGCGCGGCGGATGGATATTCCGGTGTTTGCCACGCTGACCGATTTTTTCGGGTTTTGCTACAATAACCAGCTTGAGAGCGCGGAAGGGGCCCTCTGCGCGGGGCCGGACCCGGAGCGCGCCAATTGCATCGCCTGTTTCCTCAAGCTCGCGGGCTCGCGTCCGAATGCCGAATTCATCGCCAAGCTTGGCGGACACAAGGTTGTGCGGGCTGCCGTCTCACGCCAACTCGCTTGGCTGGGCCGCCGCGAGCGGGAGCCCTTCACCATCAGCTCCTTCGCTCCGAACGACATCGTCCTGCGGCCCGGTATTTTACGCCGTGCGATGGAGGTTTATCGCGAAGCCATAGCGCCTACCCTCTTCCTAAAGGGCGCCTATGAGCGCAACGGTTTTCCCGCGCCACTGCGCCTCAGCCATTTCGGCATCGAAATCGACCGCTCGCCCAAACCGGCGCGGCGCGATCGCGGCACGGTGAGGCTCGGCTTCATCGGCCAGATTTCCCCGCACAAGGGAGCGCATCTCCTGGTCGAGGCTTTACGCGCCAGCGGCCGCGCCAATCTTTCGCTGAGACTATGGGGGCCACAAGATCAAGACCCAGCGTATTACGCCAAATTGCGGCGGCAGGCGGAGGGACTACAGGTCAAATTTCCCGGAATTTTGCCACGCGCAGAACTGGCGGAGGCTTTCGGCACGCTGGACTATCTCGCAATTCCGTCCACTTGGTACGAGAACAGTCCGCTCATTCTTTTGCAGGCCTTGGCGACGCATACGCCGGTTATCGTGGCGGATGTGGCCGGGATGACGGAATTCGTCCAAAACGGCGTCAATGGATTTCATTTCGTGCGAGGCAATCTCGGTAGCCTTACCGGCATCTTATGTAAAGTCGCAGACGAGCCCAATCTGGCCAGCGAGATGTGCGCCGCGAGTTCGTACGAAAGGGTTCCGGCCGATATGGCCCGTGATCTCCTCGCCCTCTATGCGGCGCACGGTCTCGTTGCGCCGAACTAGCCTGATTCCGAGGCGCTGCCGGCGGCGGGAAAGCCGGTGGAGCGATCCCATGGTGCGCCATTGATCTCCTCAAGGACCTCGCTAGGGGCTTCTGAAAAAGCAGATCGAGGACCACACTGGCGTCAAACTATAGCCTCGTTCCGGCCCTAGCGTCGCCGTTGCCGGGGCAATGCCCGACCGCTTCAAAACGGAGCCTTCATGACCTCCAGGAACGGGCCGTCCTAAGGACCGGGATGGCGGTTCGAAATCGCATGGGACGCAGGTGTGATTGCATCAAAAACCAATTCCGCTGACTCAACAGAGCCTCGCGCGCTTGCCAGGATGCACGCGGCTGCTCTCGAACGCGCCGCGATAGCCTCGGAGGAATTGCGTCGCTCGGCGCGGTCGGTGCGGCTCGCCAAGGCAAGGACCATCTCGCGGACAAGCTGGGCCGTCACCGCGCGAATCGCCTATCAGACCTTCAGTCCAATCAGGCGGTCCCGCTCTGGCCTGTTCGGGTTTTTGGCCTTTTTCGTAACGCCGGCCGCGTTGGCGGTCGTTTACTTCTCGCTCATTGCTTCGAGCCATTACACTTCGGAGGCGCGTTTTGCGGTCAGAGGCGGCGCGCGGCCGCCCATCGACGCCATCTCGGCTCTGACCGGCCTTGGGTCATTCACGCAGGTGCAGGATTCTCTCATCATCGTCAATTACATGAAAAGCCAGGCGCTGGTCGAAGCGCTCGATCGTCAGCTCGAGCTTCGCGCGATGTTTGGACGCGACGGAATCGACTGGCTTTCCCGCTTTAATCCCGGCGATCCGATCGAAGATCTCGTCAAATACTGGAAATCGCACATCAAAACCTCGATCGAAGCGCCGTCCGGGATCGTGACCATGCGGGTGAGCGCATTTTCGCCGGAAGAGGCGCTCAGAATCGCCAATGCAACGGTCGATTTGAGCGAGCGCCTGGTGGACGGGCTTTCGGCCCGCGCGCGTCAAGACGCGGTCACCGAAGCAGAAGCGGAACTTGCGCGCGCCGAAACGCGCCTGACCGATGCGCTCGCGAGCATGCGGGATCTCCGCAACCAGCAAACAACGCTCGATCCGCAGCGCACGGCCGAGGGAATCGGCCGCTTGATCTCGGAGCTCCGCCTGGAAAAAATCCGCCTCGAACAGGAACTGACGGCATCGGAGCGGGGAAATGTCAGCGAATCCGCGCCGCAGGTTCAGATCATGCGCACGCGCGTCGACGTGATCGGCGAACAGATTACCGGACTCGAGCAGCTTTTGACCTCGCGAGACAACACGGAGCCCGGTACAATCGCCCGGAAGATCACCCGCTTCGACGAGTTCGAACTTGAGCAGCAGATCGCCGAAAAACAATATACGCTGGCCGCCGCCGCCCTCGAGCGCGCCCGTGTCAATGCGGAAGGAAAGCACGTCTATCTCGCGACGTTCGTCCATCCGGTCCTTCCGCGGAACTCTATCTATCCAAACCGAGTCCTTTTCAGCTTGCTCGGAATAGCCGCGGCCGCGTTGCTTTATACGATTGGCATGGCGCTTTGGCGGGCGGCGCTCCGCAAGCTCGCAAGCTGATGACGCGCGATGATCCGGCTTTCCCGCGTGTCAAAAGTTTACAGAACCGAGAAGCATCGGAAAGTCGTTCTCGACGATGTGACGTATTCGTTCGATACGCGGTACACTTATGGCATCTTCGGCGCGAACGGGGCGGGAAAATCGACGCTGCTGCGCCTGATCGGCGGCACCGAGCTGCCCAATTCGGGCCAAATCTTCCGCGATCTCCGGATTTCCTGGCCGCTCGGCTTTGCCGGCGGCTTTCATCCCCTGATGACAGGGCGCGAGAATATCAAATTCGTTGGCCGGATATACGGCGCCAACCTGCGGCGGGTGATCGATTTCGTCGAATATTTTTCCGAACTCGGAAATTATCTCGACATGCCAGTCAGCACTTATTCGTCCGGCATGGGGGCCCGTCTCGCCTTCGGCCTCTCCATGGCTATCGACTTCGATTGCTACCTCGTCGACGAAATCACCGCCGTCGGCGACGCGAGATTCGGCTTGCGGTGCAGACAGGCATTCGAAGAAAAACGCGGCCGCAGCAGCATGATCATGGTGTCGCATGACATCGGGACGATTAAGGCCTATTGTGACCGCGGCCTCGTGCTTTACCGCGGTAAGCTCGTGGCTTTCGGTCACATCGACGATGCCATCGAGTTCTACCGGAAAAATCTTTGATAATT
>JBAUNU010000301.1:0-2710 GCA_049579405.1 Methylocella sp. | reverse complement strand
CGGGCGGTCCCACATTCAATACCCAAGGTCAAGTGGTCGGCGTCAATACGGCGATTTTCTCGCCTTCGGGCGGAAGCGTCGGCATCGGTTTTGCCATTCCCAGCGACACCGCGCAAACCGTCATCGCGGCGCTGAAAGACAAGGGCGTTGTCACGCGGGGTTGGATCGGCGTGCAGATTCAGCCGGTGACCCAGGAAGTCGCCGATAGTCTCGGCCTGAAATCCGCCAAGGGTGCCCTCGTCGCGGAGACTCAGCCGAATTCTCCGGCCAGCGCGGCCGGCATTAAATCGGGCGATGTGATCCTTGGCATCGACGGCGGCCGGATCGACGGCCCGCGCGACCTCGCCAAGAAGGTGGCGGCCCTCGGCCCGGGGAAAAAGACCGATTTGATCTATTGGCACGGTGGATCGGAGAAAACCGCGTCGGTAAAGCTCGGCTCCTTGCCCGAGGACAAGGAAGCGCGCGTAAATCCGGGCATGAGCCAGGACAATAATGCGTTTAGCGGCCTCGGCCTCACGCTCGCTCCCGCCTCCAGCGTCGAAGGCGCGGGAAGCCACGGCGTGGTCATATCCGACATCGATCCCGATGGCATCGCCGCCCAGAAGGGCCTGCAAGTCGGCGACGTCATTCTCGAGGCGGGCGGCCGCGCGGTCAACCAGCCGGCGGACATCAGCGCGGCGCTGGCCGAGGCTAAAAAGGACAACCGCAAGGCCATCCTTTTGCGGATCAAGGGCAGCGAAGGCACCCATTTCGTCGCGATCGAGGTCAAACCGGCTTCCTGAGCCTCACGTCCCCGAGGCTTGATGGGCCGGAACCGCGCCCCCCCCGTTGCGGCGCCGGCTCCAGGAGGCGACAGGCCGGAAGGCAACTTCCGGCCTGCTGCTTTGCATAGGGATGAGCTATATGTCGCTGATGCGCATCCTCATCGTCGAAGACGATTCCGAAGCCGCCTATTACATGGTCAAGGCATTTCGCGAGGCCGGTCATGTCGCCGACTATGTTGGCGACGGCCTTGACGGCTACGCCCGTGCCCGCGACGAAACCTACGATGTCTTAATTGTCGATCGCATGCTGCCGAAACTCGACGGCCTCTCGCTCATCGGCAACCTGCGCGCGCAGAAAATCCTGACCCCCGTGCTAATCCTGTCCGCGCTTGGACAGGTCGACGATCGCGTCAAGGGGCTGCGCGCGGGCGGAGACGATTATCTCGCCAAGCCTTACGCATTTTCAGAGCTTCTGGCGCGGGTCGAGGTGCTCGCCCGGCGAAACCGGCCGGGCGTGGGTGAGGAAACCGTCTTTCGGGTGAACGGCCTAGAACTTGACCGTCTTGCCCACAAGCTTACGCGCGACGGCAAGGAAATTCAGTTGCAGCCGCGTGAATTCCGCTTGCTCGAATATTTGATGAAACATGCGGGCCAAGTGGTCACGCGGACGATGCTGCTTGAAAACGTATGGGACTATCATTTCGATCCGCAAACCAATGTCATTGACGTTCATATTTCGCGGCTGCGCGCCAAGATCGACAAAGGCTTCGACCCTCCGCTCCTCCACACGATCCGCGGTGCCGGATACATGATACGCGATGGCTCTAGGTAAGCTCTTTCGCACCACGGTGTTCAAGATATCGCTCGCCTATTTGGCGATTTCCGCGATCGGCGCCGGGCTTGTCCTCGGCGCTGTCGGCTGGAACATGGAGCACCTGATCGACGCGCAGATCGCGCAGACCATCGACACCGATATTACCGGGCTTTCCGAGCAATACGCGCAAGGCGGCTTACGCCGCCTTGTCAACATCATCCAAAAGCGGACCCGCCGGCCGGGCGCGGGTCTTTACCTCGTCACAACCGCGGCGGGCGAACCGATCGCCGGCAATATCGTGAGCCTGCCGCCGGATATTCTGAGCCGTCCTGGCCTTGTCGAGACGGCTTACCAGCCTCCGGGCGATCCGGGCGGAAAACACCGGGCGCTCGTCCGCAATTTTGTCTTGGCCGGCGGTTTCCACCTGCTCGTCGGGCACGACCTCGCGGAAGGCGAAAGCTTGCGCCATATTCTCGGCGAAGCGCTGCTCACCTCGCTGCTTTGGCTCGTGGTGATCGGAACGCTTGGCGGGCTCTGGGTTGCAAGGCGCGTGCTCAATCGGGTCGATGCCATCAATGCCAATGCCCAGGCAATCGTCGCGGGCGATCTCTCCGGCCGGTTGCGTTTGGCCGGGACCGGTGACGAACTCGACCGGCTCGTGCAAAATTTCAACGCGATGCTGGAGCGAATCGCCATATTGATGGCGGGGTTGAAAGAAGTTTCCGGCAATATCGCGCACGATCTCAAGACGCCCTTGACCCGTCTGCGGGGCGGCGTGGAACAAGCATTACGCAGCGCCAAAAGCCCGGAGGAATATCGCGGCGCGCTCGAAAAAGCTCTCGACGAATCCGAGCGGCTGATCCACATCTTCGACGCGCTGTTAAGCATCGCCCGGGCGGAGGCGGGCGCCGGGCGCGAAGGCATGGTCGATTTCGATGCTTCGTCCGTCGCGCGGGACGTCGGCGAGCTCTACGAGCCGGTCGCTGAGGAACGCGGCATCGTGCTTGCAATTTCCGCCGAGCCTGGGCTCTATCTGCATGGAAGCCGGGAGCTTGCCGGTCAGGCGGTCGCCAATCTCGTCGACAATGCGTTGAAATACGGGGGCCTGGAGGCGGCGGGGCTCGGCCCGGAT
>JBAUNU010000300.1:0-5001 GCA_049579405.1 Methylocella sp. | reverse complement strand
GAGAAGCCCACTCCTGAATTGCCAATTATGATCGGTAACTTGTCAGGGGTGCGTGCGAGCACTTCGATCACGTCACCGGTCTCGCGCTCGCGACCAAAAAATTAGTCTCTGTTTTTTTCCTCCATCGCCGCCAGGCCGCGATAGGGGGATGTGAAGCGCCACAGCTCGCCGGGTGTCGCTCCCTTGCCTGCCACCGCGTCGATTAGGCGTCCCACGTCGCGCTCGGACGTCGGATCGGGTGTCACGATCCAATGCAACTGCCTCAGAAAAGGCAGGCCTGGCGCCGATTGACCGTCGCAGAGCAGGAGGATCAACGGGAAGTCTGAAGTCGCCCGACGGTCGAGCCATGCAAAATATTCGAGCTCTTGCCAATTTCCGACGCCGGATCTGCTACCAACAGGATGAACGCGTCTGCCTGTGCGATCTGGTCCGCCAGCGCGCGCTGCCAGAAACCGCCAGCGTGCAAATGTGCTGGGGCGAAAAAACACCGTCGCTTCCGGATCTCGCCGCTCTATGGCAGTCTTAAGTCTTATGGCAAGCGCTTCATTCGGCGAGTGATAAGAGAGATACCAAAGGGTCATACCAAACCACCGGGAAAATTCATATCAAAGCTTCACATAAGGGAATACTCCCAGGCATTCCTTTCAGGATAATCGGGTGAAGAAGCAGGTGAGAAGCGTCTGAAGAGGTGAATTTGTCGAAGTCCTCTGATTCGTACACGGGAGATTTGGATGGACCGGGACGCCGAGAATGGCGAGGATTTGGCCGAGACGACAGTTTTTCTTCCTTATTTCAAAGATATGCCGGAGGCGTTGTCACGTTGTTGAAAGTTTGATGCGGGTTCGTCGTGTACGCGCCGGAGCAATAATCCCTCACTGAAGCGGCCGGGTATTTCGGTAGCGCCGGAGCAAAAATGCGGCGGCAGATAGCCCTTTGCGTCGGATCGGCAGAGGGCGGGGGACGAAGGGCGTGGAGCTATATGGACGGGTTCGCTATGCGGTCCAAATTGAGGGGCTAAGCCATCGCGAGGTGGCACGACAGTTTGGGATTGATCCTCGGACAGTCGCTAAGATGGTGAAGTTCTCGGTGCCGCCGGGTTACGTGCGCAAGAGGCCGCCGGCCAGGCCGAGGCCGAGTGCCAGCATACATGCGTGTTGCCGGTGCCAGAATATTCCGGGGCACAGCGTGGGTGAAGCGATATCATTGTCGGTCAATAGGCCGGTGTTAATCCGCCCGATCGAGGATCGCGACGCCATCGCGCGAGCGATCGCTCAGTCGCCGAGACGACCGGAAGCGCGGAGAACTACGTTATAGGGAGATATCAATATGCGTGCTGTCCAGCTCACAGCTTTTGGCAACCCTGTCGACTGTCTTGAGTATGTCAAAATTCCCGAGCCCGACGCTCCCGGCCCCGACCAGGTCCTCATTGGGGTCGATTTTTCCCCCATCGATCCGAGCGACCTCCTGCTCGCACAGGGCATCTATGCATTGCGCCCTGCGCTTCCAACCGTCATCGGCAATGAGGGTGTCGGCCGCGTGCTCGCCGTGGGGCCGGGGGTGGAGAGCGTCAAGGTCGGTGACCGCGTCCTGGCGCCGCTTTCCAGCTTCACTTGGAGGGAGCGAATGGTCATTTCGGCGAACGGCCTTTTCGCCCTGCCCCCTGATGCGGACCCGCAGCAGTTGGCGATGCTGGCCATCAATCCCCCGACGGCAGCGCTGCTGCTCGGCGAGTTTGTCACCCTTAAGCCGGGCGAGTGGGTGGTGCAGAACGCCGCCAATTCCGGTGTCGGGCGGTGGGTGATCGCGTTCGCGAAAACGCGCGGCTTAAAGACCGTCAACATCGTCCGGCGCCCGGAGCTCGTGGCCGAGCTTGAGGCGATCGGCGGAGACGTCGTCGTCGTCGATTCTCTCGATGTCTCGGAAAGGATCAAAGCGGCTGTCGGTCAGGCCGAGCTCCGCCTGGCGCTTGATGGTGTCAGCGGCCCGGCGACGGGCGTACTCGCGGCGACGCTCTCGCCCCGAGGCACGCTCGTCAGCTTTGCGGCCATGAGCTTGAGCCCGATGTCCATCAGCCCGCTGGATGTTATCTTCAAACCTATCACCATGCGGGGCTTTTACATGGGCCACCCGGAGTTTGCGGCCAAACTTGCGCCCGCCGCAGCGCAGGCGGCCAAGATGCTCGCGTCCGGCCGGCTGCACATACCAGTGGCGGCAACCTACCCCCTCTCGTCCATCAAAGAAGCGGTTGCGCATGCGCAACGCGGCGGAAAGATCCTTCTGGACGTTGCCGGATCATCCCCCTGACCTCGGAATATGCACTTGAATTATGAGGCGACATGACCGACGTGCCACGATCCTTGCCGCGCTGCGCGCCGGTCCATTGTTTTGGCGTGCAGGGGGCGCATCGTGCTGGAGCAGCTTTTCCCCGACGGTTCCAATGAGATGAAGCCATGACCACGACCGAAACACAGAACAAAGCGTTCGTCTTGGAGGCGTTCGGCACGCTCTTCAACAAGCGGGACTACGCCGCGGCCGAGCGTTTCTGGTCGCCCGCCTATCTCCGGCACAGTGCTCATATCGCGCCGGGACGCGAAGGGCTCTTCGAACTTGTCAAGGCCGCGCCGAAAGAGCTGCATTACGAGAACGCGCTGATCGCCGCCGACGGCGACTATGTCATGCTCCACGGCCGGTTTTCAGGGATCGGGCAGCCAGTGAACTGGGTCGTGGTCGACATCCTGCGTATCGGAAACGGCCTGCTCGCCTAGCATTGGGACGTCATCCAGGACGAGACGACGCGAGAGTCTTCGAAGAGCGGGCGGCCGATGTTCGGGGACAAATTTCCCGCCTCATCATCACACCCTTGAAGAACCGGTCTCGCCAGCTTACCTAAGTCAGTTCGATAATTGCACAATTATCGAAGTGACGTGAACTTCAGAGGATGGAAAGTCATGAACAGATTATCTGGTAAAACAGCGGTAGTGACCGGCGCCTCAAAAGGCATTGGCGCGGGAATCGCCAAAGGCCTCGCGGCGGAAGGCGCGGCGGTGGTCATCAACTATGCCGCGAGCAAGGACGGCGCTGATCGCGTCGTTGCGGACATTAAAGCCAAGGGCGGCAAAGCGATCGCCGTGCAAGGCGATGTGGCAAAGGCGGTGGATGTGAAAAAAATCTTCGCAGAGACGAAGCGAGCGTTCGGCCGGCTGGACATTCTGGTCAACAACGCCGGCGTCTATAATCTTTTGCCTCTCGAGGAGGTCACGGAAGAGGACTTTCACCGGCATTTCAACGTCAACGTGTTGGGCCTGCTGCTGGCGACACAGGAGGCGGCGAAGCTCTTTGGCGACGAGGGTGGCAGCGTCATCAATATCGGCTCCGTAGCGAGCGATCTCAATCCGCCGAATACGGTCGTCTACACCGCCACGAAAGGCGCGGTCGACGCGATGACCCGCGTGCTGGCGAAGGAGCTGGGTCCGCGGAAAATCCGGGTCAACTCGATCAATCCGGGCTTTACCGACACTGAGGGTACACGTGCTGTGGGCCACATCGGCAGCGATTTCGAGAAGCAACTTGTCGCGCAAACCCCGCTCGGGCGGACCGGACAGCCGGACGATATAGCGCCGGTCGCGGTGTTCTTGGCGTCGGACGATTCGCGTTGGGTCACCGGCGATACGCTGGCGGTTTCAGGGGGTCTGCGCTAAGGCGATCACGCCCTTGTGACGGCGGGCGCGCCGATTGGAAAATGAGCATGACCGATTCAATTTGAAGCGGTCATGCTCGAAGGTGCGGGGATGTTGGAACCGGCTGGCAAAACGCTGACGGAGGATCAAGTTCTTCTGATCGCGAAGGCCTTGGGCGAGCGGCGCCGCTACGAAATCGTGAAGCGTCTCGGCGAACGCCCGGACGCGCTCGCCTGCTGCGCGGTGCGCGACTGCACGGGCATCAACCCGGCGACGCTCTCCCACCACATGAAAGAGCTCGAAATAGCGGGACTGGTGGAGGTCGTCCGGGAGGGCAAATTCGCCAGCTATGTCTTACGGCGCGACGTGCTTGAGGCGTTCTTCCAACGCCTGAGGGAAGATCTCGCGTAGTAGCGCTCAATGCCCCGCATGTGACGGCCTTTACGCACCTGATTTATGGTCAGATATTCCGCGTGGGCGGTATCTCCGCCACGTGAATGTTTGCGCCGGATACGCTAGTTGCGCCGCCTCGGCGCGTATCTCGACCCGTTCTGTGCGGCTAGCGACCGTCCGGCGTACGATCATCCCAGCGAGGTTACGAAATACAGAGACCGCGAAAGTGTGCAGGCCGCAACGCAAGTGAGGTTGTCGGACACTCGAACCGCGCCGCGATCTCGATGGTCGCCGTGAAAGCCAACGAGGCTTTAAGCTAGCGAAGCATATCACTCAGCGCAGTACGCATGGTCTGACTGGAAATTTTGAACATGCCAGCCATGCCGACGAGCGGCGCGAGCACGATGAAGCCGTTAAGCGGCACCAGGCCGAATACAAGCGGCTTCAGGATCGCATTCACGCCATTTATGTCGACAAACTCGACGGCCTCATAGATACGGCCTTCTTCGATAAAATGTCGAACCAGTGGCGCGAGGAACAGAACCGCTGCCAGCGCGAGATCGACCGGCACCAGAACGCCGATAAATCCTACTTGGACGAGGGCGTTCAGAGGCTGTTCGCGAAGCAGGAACCGCGCCGGAAACGCCGCTTGCTCAACTTCGTACTATCGAACTGCACCTGGGAGGATGGCGAGGTGGTCGCCACTTTCCGCCAACCATTTGATTTGTTAGCGGAAACACCGCCATTTCGGCCCGCCATGGGGCGGGGAACATGGCCAAATCGGATGATGCGATGCGAGCGCCTTGGCGGTTGCCGCGCGTTGAAAGGAAATGTTTCATGTCCGCGTCAAACCTTCCTATCTTTCGCGAGGCCCTGGCATGGAGGGAAGCGGGCCGCGCGGTCGCCATGGCGTGCGTGGTCGAGACTTGGG
>JBAUNU010000299.1:0-2105 GCA_049579405.1 Methylocella sp. | reverse complement strand
CGCTTGCAGGGTGGCGTTCGCCGAGGCCAGCAAATTCCGGCAGCCATCAAATTTCTGGAAAATCGCTTCGCTTAAAAATTGCCGCTAGCTGAATGTCATGCGCGGCCAAGTTTTCCGCCGCGCCTTCCTCGCGATCCACCACCGCGAGCGCGCGGCGGACGCGGCAGCCGTGGCCCTCGATGCCCTCGACGGCCTTCAAAATCGAGCCGCCCGTCGTCGCGACATCGTCGACCATCAGCACTTCGGCGCCATCGCGCAGATGCCCATCTATTGTCTCCCGCGCGCCATGCTCCTTGGGAACTTTTCGTACAAAAAATGCGTCGATCGGCAAGGCCCTGATATGGCTCATAACCGCGACCGATGATACGACCGGGACAGCGCCAAGTTCCAGGCCGCCGACGCACTCAATAGAATGTTGATACATATATTCAAGGATAACTTCGCCAAGCAGCGCCGCCCCTTCCGGAAGCATCGTGGTTTGCCTAAGCTGAAATAGATAGGGGCTACGGCGGCCAGACGATAGCTTGAAATCGCCCACTCTCAGCGAATGCCCGGAAACAAGTTTCCTCAAACGGCGCCACCGCTCGTCGTTTCGATCAAGGACGGACCATGCCGTTGCGCGATCTTGTTGCGCTTCAAGAGCGGTCATCGTCCTGTCCCTAGATCGATTCGAGGCCGTTAGTTTGCCAGGTCATGCCAACAATTCTAAGCGAGTGCCGCCAGTTTACTGTGGACAACCATTGCGGGCGCAATCCAACTAAGCCCGGAACATTTTGGGTTGTTTTCCATACCCGCCAGCACAGCCAGGATCAAGAAAAACCGCCCCGGCGCCGCCAGCCAGAGCCAAGCCGGCACCGATGGCGGGTCCGCAACGATGCCGCGCGCAGCCTCTCGACGTTTTCGCGTGCAGCATTAGTTTAAGGTTGAGAAGCCGCGAGGTATTTCCCCGCGACCGCGTTTTCGAGGAAAGGAACCGCACAATGAGTTACCTTAGCGAGAAGCCGGATTTCGATCTTAGCCTTAGTTCGACCCTTGCGCATAATTGGACGGTTGTTGTGGCACGGGGCGTTCTCGGGATCATCATAGGCTTGATCGCGTTTCTTTTTCCGGGTCCGACGCTGTTGTCGCTCGTCGGCCTGTTCGCGGTCTTTCTGATTATCGATGGCATCTTCGCGATTGTTGCCGCCGTGCGCGCGGCCAGCAAGAACAAACGTTGGGGATTTCTTACCTTCGAGGGCATCGTGGGCATTTTGGCGGGGATTGCCGCCATGGCCATGCCCGGCCTTACGGTGCTCGTCTTTGTCGGTCTCCTCGCCGCTTGGGCCCTGGTTTCGGGGGTGCTGGAGCTTCGCGCGGCCTTCAATCTCGCCACGGACCACGGCCGCTGGTGGCTGGCGCTCGGCGGGGTCATTTCGATTGTCTTCGGAGTAGTGCTGGTCGCGGCGCCGATGTTCGGCGCCTTGGTAGTGACCTGGTGGGTCGGCGCCTATGCGACCTTTTTCGGTGCAACCCTTCTCGTGCTCGGCTTCAAGTTGCGTGCGCGAAAACTCGGCTCTGGAGCCTGACGCAGAAAGCTCGTGGAAAGGACGGGGCGCCGCCCTTTTACAAAAAGCTTTGTGGATTGACGTCGACGGCGACCCGCACGCTGCCGCGGCAGGGCCGTTCAGGCTGTGCCACACTGAGCAGCTCGCCGACGTCCTGAGGAACCGTGGCGGTTTGCCAGGAAAACTATTGCTTTTTCGCTTTGAGTTTCCGCAGCTCCTGGACGCAGCCCACACTCATCTCCTCCTTATGAATTTTAAGGCATCGCTTCAGCCGGCCGCCGCCAGGCTGTATGCCTTTGCACAGCCGCTTTATGTCGCTCGCGCAATAGTTGGGGTTGTCCACCGATCCAGCCTGGGCCTTGGCGGTAACCATGAACAAGCATAACGCAATGAAACCTGCAGACAAAAAACGAAAAAGCATCCTTCCTCCTTTTTGCGCTCCATAGCGAGCACCGTCGCACTGACCAATTCTATAGCACAGCCATTATTTTACCATCCGGCTTCGGCCAAGTATGTATCACAAGAAGCTTTGCGGATCGACATCGACGGCGACCCGCACGC
>JBAUNU010000298.1:0-2829 GCA_049579405.1 Methylocella sp. | reverse complement strand
GTGTCGAGGATCGCCGGCTACCGGTTTATTCCGTCGTGGTCGCGTTGCACCGGGAAGCCCGGGTCGTGCCGCAACTCGCCGCCGCGCTTGCCGCGATCGACTATCCGCGCGGCAAGCTCGACATCAAGCTCGTGATCGAGCACGACGATCGCGCGACGCGGCTCGCAATCGAGGCCTTGGATCTGCCCGCCACCTACGAGATCATCGTCGCGCCCGCGGGCTGGCCAAGGACCAAACCCCGCGCGCTCAACATCGCCTTGCCGCTGGTACGCGGCGAACTTCTCGTCATATTCGATGCCGAGGACGCCCCTGCTCCGGGCCAATTGCGCGAGGCGGCGGAACGTTTTTTGCGCGCCCCGCGCGAGCTTGCCTGCCTGCAGGCGCGGCTCGCGATCGACAATATCGAGGATTCCTGGCTGACCCGGCTGTTCGCGATCGAATACGCGGTTTTGTTCGATGTCTTGAACCCAGGCCTCGCTGGACTTGGCCTGCCGCTGCCTCTCGGCGGCTCGTCCAACCATTTTCGTACCACTGTTTTGCGCGAGGTCTGCGGCTGGGATGCGTGGAACGTGACCGAGGATGCCGATCTCGGCCTTCGCCTCGCCCGTTTCGGCTATGGCGTCGGTATTTTGCCTTCGAGCACGCAGGAGGAGGCGCCGGCGCTCATCGATGCTTGGCTGCGGCAGCGGCGCCGCTGGTCCAAGGGCTAGATGCAGACCCTCGTCACGCTTAGCCGCGATCCCCGCCGCCTCGTCGCGGAGCTTGGCGTCGCGCACAGCCTGGCGCTCGTCCTGACGATGAACGGTTTGGTGATCGCGCCGCCGCTGTGGCCATTTTTTACCGCGCTTCTTGTCCATGATCTTGCCGCCGGCTCGCCGTCGCCCGCCTCCGCCTTTGAACTTATCGAGGTGGTGCTTTGGATGTCGGCGGGGCTTTTCGGAACCGCGTCGATCCTATGGCTCGCGTTGCTCGGCATGAAGCGGCGCAAACTGCTCGGTCTTTGGCCTTTCCTGGCGCTGCTCCCCTTGTATTATTTGCTGACCTCGGCCGCGGCCTGGATGGCGCTCTACGATCTTATTCTGCGGCCCTATCATTGGCATAAGACCGAGCATGGCCTCGCCAAAACCTCGCGGCAAGCCATGCCGGCGCTCGCGGCCAGGGCGGCGGCGGTGAGGGCAAATCTCTTGTGAGGAGAAGCGAATCTTTCTCGCGGCGCGCGGGAACGACGAGGATTTTTTCGCGCAAGGCCCCGGCCATCTCCCGCACCTTGCATTTAGCAGTCCGCGCGGCGGTCAAAATGCCAAGACCTCGCCAGCGCGGGGCACGACAACTTTTGCCGGATGGCCTTCCATCGCCGCGACGAATTGGCTTGCGTCCTGATCGAGAAGATCGAAGGTTCCGTAGTGGCAGGGGATGACGGTATCGAATTTGAAGAAACGCTTGACCGCGAGCGCCGCCGTCCGCCCGCTCATCGTGAAACGGTCGCCAATCGGCACAAGGCCGATCTTGGGCGAATAAATCTCCGCAATCAAACCCATGTCGGAGAACACGTCGGTATCGCCCATGTGATAAAGGCAAGGCGCGTCCCTGGGCTTGACGACAACGCCGTTCGCACTGCCGAGATAGACGGATTGGCCGTTGACGACGGTTCCCGACGAATGCAGCGCCTGGGTGAAGCTCACGCTGAACGCGCCGCAATCGATCGTGCCCCCGGTGTTGCCGGGGTTGATATTTTCCGCGCCTTGGGCGTTCAAATACATGCAGATTTCGAAATTCGAAATGACCTGCGCGCCGGTCGTCTTGGCGATTTTGGCGGCATCGCCGATATGATCGTCATGGCCGTGGGTAAGCACGATGTGGGTCGCTCCTGCCGCCGCCTTTGCGGCGTCGCCGCTGAATTTCGGGTTGCCGCTGAGAAACGGGTCGATCAAAATGACCGCCGCGCCAAGCTCGATGCGGAAAGCCGAATGGCCGAGCCAAATCAGGTTCATGGCGAGCCCCATCCAGAGCGAGCACCAAGCGGGAGGCGAGGAGCGCACACCCTAATTATACACGAATTATTTATCGACGAAGTTATGGTTTGAGGGGCGCGTGATGGCGGCGGAAGTTTTGGAACTCGACGGTTTGGCTGTTCGCATCGGCGCCGGGCAGCGGCTCATCGGCGCCGATCTCGGCGCCAAGACCATCGGCCTTGCGCTCTCCGACGTGGAGCGGCGGATCGCGACGCCGCTGGAGACAATCCGGCGCACGAAATTCGGCAAGGACGCGGCGCGTCTCGTGGCGCTCATGGAACAATTCGATGCCGCGGCGCTGGTCATCGGCTTGCCGCTGAACATGGATGGATCGGAAGGTCCCCGCGTGCAGGCGGCCCGCGCCTTCGCGCGCAATTTTGGGCCGCTTTCGGCGCGCCCGTGCGTCTTTTGGGATGAAAGGCTTTCGACAACTGCCGTCACCCGTTCGCTGATCGCGCAGGACGTCTCCCGTGCCAAGCGCGCGCGATCCGTCGATAGGATGGCCGCCGCGTTCATTCTCCAGGGAGCGCTCGACCGGCTGCGCCGGCTTGGCCCGGCCGCGTAAGCAAAACAGCATTGCGGCTTCGCCGGGGTATGGAACGTGTGCAGGTTTCGCTGGGGTCCAAGCCCTGGCATTGGGTGGTGGGTCAGTTTGAATTTCAGCAATGGTGAGCAGACATTCGCCCCTGATTTCTGTACGCTGTTCTATTGAGCCGACCTCGCGGTGCATAATTCTTGAATTATGCACAGGCGCGCAGTGGCGCTGTAATATAATACGTGCCTTATCGAATACTATACCAAGGCTGCGCGCTAATAC
>JBAUNU010000297.1:0-1860 GCA_049579405.1 Methylocella sp. | reverse complement strand
CCTTGTCCCATTCGATCACTTGACGGCCCTTCATCGCGGCAGGCTCGATCGGGACGAGCTCGTCGAGCCGGTCGTGGGTGAGGACGAAGCCGCCGGGATGCTGCGAGAGATGGCGCGGCGCGCCGATCAGCTCGCGGGCGAGATCCATGGCAAGCCGCAGGCGCCTGTCGCCGAGATTGAGATTGAGATCCTCGGCGTGCTTGGGCTCGACGCCTTCTTCCGGCCAGCCCCAGACTTGGCTGGACAACATCTTGATGAGGTCCTCGGGCAGGCCGAGCGCCTTGCCGACGTCACGGAGCGCGCCCTTGGCGCGATAGCGGATGACTGTCGAGCAGAGCGCGGCATGGTCGCGGCCATAGGTTTCGAACACCCATTGCATGACGATCTCGCGGCGCTCGTGCTCGAAATCCACGTCGATATCGGGCGGCTCGCGGCGCTCCTCCGAGACGAAGCGCTCGAACAAAAGATCGTTGCGCTCCGGATCGATCGAGGTGATGCCGAGCACGTAGCAGACGGCGCTGTTGGCGGCCGAGCCGCGCCCCTGACAGAGGATGTCCTGGCCGCGGGCGAAGCGGACGATCGCGTTCACGGTCAGGAAGTATGGCGCATATTTCAGCGTCTCGATCAGGCGCAATTCGTGCTTGAGGATTGCCGACACCTTGCCGGGCAAGCCTTCGGGATATCGCTCGGCGGCGCCTTCCCAAGTGAGTTTTTCGAGCGCCTGCTGCGGCGTCAGGCCGGGCATCGTTGCTTCAAGGGGATATTGATAGGCAAGCTCGTCGAGCGAGAAGCGGCAGCGCGCGGCGATTCCAACTGTGCGTGCCAGCGCCTCGGGATAGCGGTCGAAAAGCCGCGCCATTTCTTCGGGCGGCTTGAGATAGCGGTCGGCATGGCGCTCGCGCCGGAAGCCGGCCTCGTCGATGGTGCAATTGTGCCGGACGCAGGTCACCACATCCTGCAGGATGCGCCGCGGCGGAACATGGAAGAGGACATCGTTGGTGACGACGGCCGGCACGCGGGCCCGCGCCGCCAGGTTCGACAGGTCATGCAGCCGCAGCGCGTCGTTCGGGCGGCGGCGCAGCGTCAGCCCCAGATAGGCGCGGTCCCCAAAAGCCTCTCGCAGCCGGCGAAGATGCAGCGCGCAAATATCGTCGGCCTCATCGGGCACGAGGACGGCGATCAGCCCCTCGCCGTGGGCGATAACATCGGACCAATCGAGCCGGCATTGCGCCTTGCCGCCGCGCTTCTTGCCAAGCGAAAGCAACCGGCAGAGGCGCGCATAGGCAGGGCGGCCGGTTGGATAGACGAGGATGGACATACCGTCGGCGAGATCGAGGCGGCAGCCCACAATCAGGCGCACGCCCGTGGCCTTGGCGGCTTCATGGGCGCGGACGATGCCGGCCAGGCTGTTGCGGTCGACGATCGCGAGCGCCTCGATGCCGAGCCTTGCTGCCTCGGCGAACAGCTCCTCGCAGGAGCTGGCCCCGCGCAAAAAACTGAAATGCGAGGTGCATTGCAGCTCGGCATAGCGCGCCGCGCTCATCCGAAAATCCCATGCAGGAACCAGCGGTGCGCGCCGGTGGCGGCGTCCTCGCCATCGCCGGTGCGGTAGATCCAGAAGCGCTCGCCCGCCTCGTCCTCGATGCGGAAATAATCGCGCGCCGCGGAGAGCTCGGCGTCGCGTTTCCACCATTCGCCGAAGACGCGCTCGGGGCCGTCGGCGCATTTCACGCGGCGACGCACGCCGCGCCAGGTGAAGCTGACGGGCGGATGATCGGGCAGCAACGCGACCGTTTCGATCGGTTCCGGGGCCGGCAGCAAGCGCGAGGGACGCGGCCAATGGTTCGGCCACGCCTCACC
>JBAUNU010000296.1:0-3944 GCA_049579405.1 Methylocella sp. | reverse complement strand
GAATAAGGCTTGGTCATCCATGCTGGCCTCCGATCCCGTCCCAACCTTGAATCAGAAAAAAGCCGATTTGGGAATCCCTCGCGATTCACTCAAACCTCATCCCGCTCTAGCGATTAATTCAAGGGATGCTTTGGTCAGACCATGCAGAGCTTAGCACCGCGAGCATTAAGAACACGAGCAGTAAACATTTCAACAGCCGACGCTCTCGGTCATTTCCTCACGAAGAACATAGAAAGATGTTGGCTCTGAAACAGCAGCTTTTTTAAATGTCCTTTCTTGTACAGTATAAGGCTGAAAATTATAGACATAGTCGCCTCTGTACCCACTCGAATGAACGCAACGCCTGCGGCTCCAAAACCCGGAGCAACGAGATATGTTAAGCCCAGGCCGAGGCATAGAGCCGCGAGTACCGCTGCTACGAAACTTCCATCCAGCCGCAAGGGGAACATTACGTACACGCCGAGCGCATAGTTGATAGCGATGAACGGGAACATAAGTGAAAGGATCTGCAATACCTGAATTGACGGCGTAAATTGCGAGCCTACAAAAACCGCTATGAGCAGCTTTGCGCTGACGCACGCACCTACTGTGAAAAGGATACTCACGCCGAGCAAACCTACTGAAATGTAGCGAGCGGCACCAAATATCGCATCTGGACCGCCCTCGACGACCCGCCCGTACACATAAGGCATGAGGGCTTGTGCAGCGGGACCAAAAGCGGCGACGATAACTCCCGCGAACCTTTCTGCGGCATTCAAATATCCAACTTGCGCCGGGCCGGCCACAGCTCCCAAGATAAGCGCAATGATCGCAAAATAGGCCGCTCCCGCGACCCTGTAAACGAACATAGGCCCTCCGGATTTTACCTGCTCAATCACTACGCGCCGATCGACTGAGATTTCGCCGAGATTCATTTTCATTAATGCAATTGCGTGGGTGAGGACGACTAGGAGGATTTCGGCAGCGAGCTGACAAGTTAGAATGAGATTCACTTCTGACGCCGAATGGACCAGGAAAAAGACGGGAACGAACCACATTAATTGCGCGACAACATCGGTCAGAGCAACGACTGTCGCGCGACCAGTGCCGAGAAAATACCAGCCAAGATTAAATCCTCGCGCCCCGCCCAGAAGAACGACCAAGCCAAGGTCAGCGGGAAATCGCGAAACACCAGGGACGACTGAAAGCCTCAAAACGTCGAAAATGAGTCCCGCTAAGGCGAAGAGCGCAAGCTTTGCCGCGGTGATGTTTATCAAGACTCGACCTCGGTCGCCGGGTTTGGCAGAGGAAACTTCTCTGAGGGCGGTGACGTCGAAGCCATACTCAACGAAGATCGATATCGCTGCCGCCACGGATGTCGCAATGGCGAGAGCGCCGAGGCCAGTTGGACCGAGGATGTGCGCCAAGAAAGGTAATGAAAGAAACGAGACCAGGTAACGCGCTATGAAGGCGCAGTATAGTGAAAAAAAAGCTCTTTTCAATGGGCTAGACCAAAGTATGCGTGCGAAAAAATAAGCGAGATGTGAAGCGAGCGATTTGCGCCAAGCAGCGATTCCAACCGCTCATTTCACTCATAGAGCAAGAAGTCATGTCAGCTGTTTGTCAGGGCTCAGAGTTACAAATCCTTCTGAGCATAGGACGGATTGAGGCGAGACACAAGAACGAGCGTTTTTCGATTGAGGCTCTCCCGGTCCTTGGCACGCCTGCGGCACCGATTGAGCCAAGCGAAAATTCGCTCGATGATCCAGCGTTTGGGCAACACCACAAATGATCGGAACGCTTGATGATTTCAGCTTTCAGATGTGGGAGCACGCGGGCCAAAGCCCGGTTGAATTTGGGTCCTTGATAGCCGCCATCGACGAATGCCGCCATCGCGATCTTGGATATCGGCCGGATGGACAATGGCATGAAGCAGCAGCCCCAACGTGTCTACGAGAATATGCCGCTTCTTACCCTTGACCTTTTTGCCTGCATCATAGCCGTGCGGATCAATGCAGGCCCCACTTTTTCGGCGCTTTTGCGCTTTGACTGTCAATGATCGCGACGGTCGGGCTGGCGACACTTCACATAAAGAGCGTGAATATTCTCCAATGGGCCGTCGTAGGTCCGAAGCTCGAAATAGTCATAGATTGTCTTCGGGATCGCCCGCCACTGACAGCCGGTCGGACAGAATGTACAGGAGGCGGTTCACCACCTCACGCATCACCACGGTCCGCTTGCCACCGCCGCGCTTGCCCGGTCGAATGCACGGTTCAACCAGTTCCCATTCGGCGTTGGTCAGATCGCTCGGATATCGTAACTTGCCGCGGTCGTATCGTCCGCGATTCTTTGCCGCCCACATGCGTGACCCCTTTCGAATCAGGGCCACCATCCTTGAATCACAAATGTTTCATAAGATTCAATATCTCTCCGGACGGACACTAAGAAATCGATGCCGCGAGAATGTCGGGCGCTGTCAGTTGCGCGTTCGCACCCGAGGAAGCCGAGGTTGTCTTGGGCCCGACGCGACGCCATTCCTGGCCGGGCCCGCGAGCGAGTTTGTAGCCGAGCGCGAGTTCGAGCGCTGCGATGATTTCGGACGTAAATCTTTGCAGATCAAATTTTTCCGCATGCCGTTTGATCACGCTCGCATCGAAGTGCATTTCCTCGAATTCAAGAATAGCTCTTTTGATTGCCGTAGCGGTCTGCTCTTGAAAAAATAGGCCGGAAACCCCCGATGTGACCGTCTCCGTTGCGCCTCCGCGGCCATAGGCGATGACAGGGCGTCCGCACGCCATGGCCTCAACCGGCACGATCCCAAAATCTTCCTCGCCTGGAAAAATGAGGGCACGGCAACGCGCATAGTGGCTTCGAAGAACTTTGAACGGCTGTGACCCTAGGACAGTCACTGTCGGCCCCGCGAGAGTGCGGATCGCGGAAAGCATTTCACCGCCGCCAATCACTACAAGCGGCCGAACCAAGTCGTTGCACGCCTCAACGGCAAGCTCTGGTCGTTTGTAGGCGACGAGTTCGCCGACCATTAGGTAGTAATCCCCTACCTCGGCCGCAGAAACAATGCCGAACATGGTAACATCAACGGGCGGATATATCACGGTTGATTTGCGACGGTAATATTTTTCGATCCGGGCGGCGACAGTGTGCGAATTCGCAATAAAGTGATCCACGCGCATTGCGGCTACGGCATCCCAGGTCCGCATATGATGCGCCAGTATGGGCATGAAAACCCTTGTCAAAAAATCTGCACGTCTCAAGTAGTCGTGCGACATGTTCCAGATGTAACGCATAGGAGAATGACAGTAACAGACATGCACGGCGCTAGCTGGTGGAACGATTCCCTTGGCGGGCCCGGACTCACTGCTAATAATTAGGTCGTAATCACGCAGATCGATCTGCTCTAGGGCGAGTGGCATTAACGGAAGATAGCGCTTGTACCATCGCCGCGCGTTGGGAAGAGAATTGATGAACGTCGTGGTGATCTTATGCTTCCGAATTGCTTCCGATACCATCACCGGATCATAAACATTTGTGAAAATATCAGCTTCTGGAAAGAGCTCGCAAAGTGCTTCGATGACTTTCTCTCCCCCGCGCATGGAGACGAGCCAATAATGAACAATTGCCACTCTCATCTTGGGCCTCGTTCCCTCGTTAAATGAGGGTCATGTTTGGAGAGAGCATGGCGTCGCGCGATCCAGGACACGCTTTTGGTCGCTTAATGGATTGTATCAACTATTCGGTTCCGTTGCAAATGTGGCTCACCGGTGACGGTGAGGATAATAAGACCGGGACCCGGGAGCGGGGGCGCTGATCACGCCCGCCTTGTGCGTCGTCCGAATAGGCGAGCGCAGCCAGCAGTTCAGCGAGGACCATCTCGAAGTCCACCGTTGCCCGGAACGCCGCAATTTGGACGGTTCTAAAAACCTGGCCAAGTTTGAGGATTTCTGATT
>JBAUNU010000295.1:0-3212 GCA_049579405.1 Methylocella sp. | reverse complement strand
CTCCAAACTCGAAGCGACCACGCCGCTGCTCGACAAAGCTCGAGGTGACTACGAAAAGCTAACAAAGGCAACAACCGATGCCCGCTCCAAACTCGAAGCGACCACGCCGCTGCTCGACAAGGCTCGAGGTGATTACGAAAAGCTAACAAAGGCATCAACCGATGCCCGCTCCAAACTCGAAGCTACCACACCTCTGCTGGATAAAGCTCGCGGCGAGTACGAAGGGCTAACAATGGCAAAAAGCGATGCGCTTTCCAAACTCCAACGTATCACGTCGCTGCAAGAGGCGCTAACAAAGACGGTCGAAACTTACGCGCCGCTGCTCGATAAAGCTCGAAGTGAGTACGAAGAGTTAACGAAGCGCATCCGAGATAGTCGTCAGCTGCCAAATCAGTGACGGCCCATGCATGCGCGTTAAACACTATATTCTCTGGTGATTTTTGGGCGATCGGATGCGTTTCGTTGAGGGGCGGACCGCAGGCAGTCGACTTTTCCCGAATGTCTGGGAAGTCCGCTCATGGCAATCGAACTTCCGGTTTGGGTCGGAAGCAAAGATCAAACTCAGGCATTACCGGCCGCCGGCCCGTTCCGAATTGCGCATCACTCGGCGGCGAGATCCTGGCGGTCGAGCACGCCAAGCGCCGCGTCCAAATCGGCGATGAGATCGTCCGCGTCCTCGAGCCCGGCCGAGAGGCGCAACGAGCAATATGAAGCGTCCCTTTGGTTGGCGCAGAGGGAATGGCGAAGCACAAGGTAATAGACGTCGGCGCCTATCGTGGTACCGGCCTTGAATTTTGAACAATCATTCTGCTATTGCGCCTGCAGGGACGTTGGCTCCTCCACTCTGACGACCGGCGGCGGATTCCATCGGCCCGTCAGCGCCTCGCTTTTCGGCGCATAAAGCCGCATTGTGAGGTTGAATGACCCCTTCGGTGCTGGCAGCCAATTCGCTTCCTTATCAGCATCGGGGCTTTCGTTCTGGAAGTAAAGATCGAGAGACCCATCGGAGTTGAAGTTGAGCGGCATCCAGCTGCTGAGCGCAAACCGATTAAGCGGATTAGCCACTTGGTAACCCTCTTGATCATAGAGCGTGACTGACCAAAAGGCGGACGCGGGCGGTGTAGCGCCCCTCTCGAAATGCAAGTTGTATTTGTTCGATCCATCGAGGGGTTTGCCCAATTCGTCGCCGAGGTTAATCGGATAAATCGCGTCCTCCGGCACATTCGCGCCGAGACCCATCTGGGTCACTATGGCGCGCTTGAGATAATAATCACCATAGACACCCATTGTGCTCGTGTTCATCGACCAGAAATTCACGACGGGGGCGAGCGTCTTGAGTTTCCATGCCATGAGCCTCCGGGCCTCCTCCGGCACGGTCTCCAGCGTCTGCTTCAAAGCTGGCTCCGCTTTGTTGAGATCGAAGCTCTTTCCTGGCTGGATTCCTATGCGACGCATTAGAGCAACGATCGGCTGATCCGTGAGGTGCGGAGGCTGTAGCTTCAGAACCTCGGCGGCATAGGCAAAGAACTTGCCGGCTGGCATTGTGTCCACCTGTATTTTCGGCGGTGTCTTCATATCGACCGCCGGGTCGATCTTGCCAGGGACGGGCTCGGCTGGCTTGCCCCAGCGGGAGAGCGGAGTGATTTTATAGCCCGCCTGAATCTTGTGGACCGCGTCATAGTCGGTGGGGCCGTCAGTCTTGGTGCGGCCGATGATCCAGACATAAGGCGTCGGAGCGTCGATTCGCCCGACGTCATGCGGCAATTTGCCGGTCCAGCCAGGCGGGACGATCGCCCACCTTTGCGCCTCAGTACCAGTCGTGCGCCATCCGGGCGAGGCGAAAACGTCGGTCCACATATCGAGCATCGGCAGCATATAATAGCGGCCATCGGTGTTGGGCGCCGAGACGACCATCGGCTCCTTCGTGAGGTCGAGCCAGGCACTCGAATAGAGCGTATCGAAATTGGGCCTAACCACTGCTTTCATCTCCGCTGTCGGATACGCTGCAACGTTAGCAAAGGTGTTCATTGGCGCGTGGATACCCTCCGGCCGCTCGACATTGGTGAGCTGCTTGCGCGTCACGTCCATTGTCACGAGGGAATACAAGTACAGATAGGCTTGCACACCGATGGCGTGCGCCTCCTCCTCGCTGATGCGCTCGGCGGCGCGGGCGCTAGCCATAAAGCCCGTTGCCAGCATTACCGCCACGAGAACGGCGCGAATAGAGGCCACTGGGCTCCGATGGTGAACGGTCACTGGTATTCGTCTCCTGGTCGTCGGGATCATTATAGTCGCATCACTCGGCGGCTAGATCCTGGCGGTCGAGCACGCCAAGCGCCTTGTCCAAATCGGCGATGAGATCGCCGGCGTCCTCGAGCCCGGCCGAGAGGCGCAAGAGCCCGTCCGTAACTCCCAACGCGGCCCGCGCCTCGGGCGTCAGCCTTTGATGCGTCGTTGTCGCCGGATGGGTGATGAGGCTTTTCGCATCGCCCAGATTATTGGCAATGACAATGAGGGAAAGCCGATTCGCGAAAGCGAAGGCCGCCGGCTTGCCGCCTCTGACCTCGAAGGCTACAAGCGTGCCGCCGCCGGACATTTGCCGCTTGACGATTTCGGCCTGGGGATGATCCGGGCGGCCAGGGTAGCGGACATTGAAGACATGGCGGTGGCCGCTCAAAAATTCGGCGATCCGTCCGGCGCTTTGCGCCTGCTGGCGAACGCGCAAGGCAAGGGTCTCGAGCGATTTCAGGAAAACCCAGGCGTTGAAAGGCGAGAGGCACGGACCGGTCTGCTTATAGAGAGGATGAACCTCGTTTTCGATGATCTCGCGGCTGCCAAGAATAACGCCGCCGAGACATCGGCCATGCCCGTCGATATGCTTGGTCGCCGAATAGACGACGCAATCGGCCCCAAGCCCAAGCGGCTTTTGCAAAATCGGTGTCGCGAAAACATTGTCGACGGCAAGGCGCGCGCCATGTTCGTGCGCGATAGCCGCGATAGCCGCGATATCGTAGACTTCAAGACAGGGATTGGTCGGCGTTTCGAGAAACAAAAGCTTTGTTTCGGGCCGCATCGCCGCGCGCCATTGGGAAAGATCCGCTCCATCGACAAGGGTCGAGGGAACGCCAAAGCGCGGCAGCAAATCCTCCACCACATAAAGACAGGCGCCAAACATGGCGCGGGCGGCGACCACATGATCCCCCGCCCGGAGC
>JBAUNU010000294.1:0-3213 GCA_049579405.1 Methylocella sp. | reverse complement strand
CGCGAAAGGCTCCTTGCGATAGAGGCGATCCACGGCCTCGTCGAGCGCGCGATGCGCCTTGCGCAGATCCTCCGGCATGACATCCGAGTAGAGATCGGCGAGCGTCGCGCCTTCATGCGCCGCGCGGGCGTCGAGTACGGTTTTCGCAAGTTTTTCGAGTTTTGTTTTGGCTGTTTCGTCGAGTTGTGGCCAGGGGAAGGGATTGTAATTGATACCAACGGAATATTGATAGTCGCTCTTAAGCCGTCCGCCAACGAACCGAGTCCACGCCATGTGCACACGGGATGTGAGGAGGCCGAATGTACAAAGTTCGGCGTTCCGCATAACGAGCAGCTTGTTGCTCGGTATCGCCGGTGGTTCAAGATACCCTATCGGGACATAGTCACGCCTTTGCGAACTCACTTCAGGGATCACGAGAAACGGAATATCCGGTACGACGGTAACATGAAACGATGCTGGGGTTTTTGCCAACGATTGCGCGAGCTTCCCGGATGTCGTTTCTCGATAACGACGCACCTTGGCTATGCGAGCCATCACACGCGGCATTTTTCTCAATTCGCTGGGCGGGAGTTCATTTACGCGGAGAATCCAGCGAGATACGCCATTGATAAACTCGGTACTCCCTATGAATGGAAGAACAATATTGGCTGCTGACGGCTCGTCGCGAAGAAATAAGGTTCGTTCCGAATCATCGAAAATATAGTGGCCACCATCGACAGGTTTAGTACCAACACATAGTTCCGGAAAGGGGCTGAGCGAATTTCTCTCGCGCCTCACAACGAGGTGGCGGTCGGCTAGCCGGCTTGCATCGAACAAGTATGGCGTTAGTGCAGAATGCCGGCTTTCATGCGGATCGCCCTTGATATTGTCGTAGGAAAAAAGCCGCTTCTCCTTCGGCTCGTCGTCGCGCCGCGTCAGGCCGACGATGACGCAATGGACTTGGGCCTTGCCCCTGGCGTCGCTCATCCATGCGAAGGTGCGGTGCGCGAAGGCGATCTCCAGCCCGTAACGCTCGAAGAGCAAGGGCCGGAGCTGCGCCACCTGCTCGCCTTGCGTGATCGAATTCGTGGCGACGAAGCCGATGCGGGGCGGTTTCCAACCGCGCCCCTCGCCGCCTCGAACATATTCACCGGCCTTGACGAACCAGGCGCAGACGTAATCTAGCCGATTGCCCGAAAGACCAAGTTTCGCGATCTCCGCCATTTGGTCTTGACGCGCTTCGTCGCGTTGTACAAAGCCCCCGAACGGCGGATTGCCGAGAATGTAAGAACATTTTTGCGGCGCGAGCACGTCTCGCCAATCCGTCTCCAGCGCGTCGGCATTAACAATGTTCGGCGACGTCTTTAAGGGTATGCGCACAAAGCTTTCGCCGAAGGCGGCGGAAAGCCGTGTATTCATAATGTGGTCCATCATCCACATCGCGACCTCGGCGATCCGGGCCGGAAACTCAAAAATCTCGATGCCGAAGAACTGATCGACATTGACCTTGGCCATGGTCGCGACATCGAATAATTGATCGGTGCCCTCGGACCTAAAGCGGATTTCCTTCAATACCGCGATCTCCAGCTCGCGCAATTCGCGATAGGCGATGACCAAAAAATTTCCGCAGCCACAAGCCGGATCGAAAAATGTGAGGGTTCCAAGCCTCTCGTGAAAGGCTTTTAGCGCGTTCCCGCGTCCAGTATCCTTGCGTGCCTTCAGCCGCGCGAATTCGCCCTTGAGATCATCGAGAAACAGCGGTTCGATGACCTTCAGGATGTTTTTCTCGCTGGTGTAATGGGCGCCCTGCTTGCGGCGGGCCACCTTGTCCATGACCGACTGAAACAGCGAGCCGAAAATCGCGGGCGAGATTTTCTCCCAATTGAAGCCGCAGGCGTACAAAAGCTTGTCGCGCATGGCGCGGTCGAAATCTGGCAGCGCCGGGCGCTCGTGGAAAAGCTCGCCGTTGATGTAATCAAAGCGGGCTAAATCCCCGTCGAGTTTGTTGCCGCGCTCCGTCTCCGGCGTGTCAAGCACCTCAAAGAGTTTCGAGAGCATCGGGCCGAGGTCCGCGCCATCCTCGCGCGTGCGGTCTTTTACAAACTCCGCAAAAATGCCGAGCGGCTGGAAAATGCCGGTGTCGTCGGCGAAGAGACAAAACAAAAGCCGGACCAGGAAACGTTCGAGCTTGTGGCCGCGATAGCCCGCTTCGTCGAGCGCGTCGTGCAGCGCGCCCATGATTTCGGAAGCGAGAATGTTTACAGGATCTTGATCGCGGAAAACCCGCCGCTCCTGGCCGGCGATGAAGCCAAAGTCCTGGACGTGATCCGGCAGCTCCGGGAGCCGGAAGCACACCGGCCGGTCCGGCGCGATGTCGAGATCGTAAAGCTCGAAATTCTGAAAATCCGACAGGAGAATATAGCGCGGCAGCTCATGCTCCTTGAGGCCCGGAAAATAATCGAGCGCCTGCCGCCGCGCGGGCGTCAGGCTGCGTCCGGCCGATTTCTGCTCGACGAGAAGCTTGCCCTTCCAGAAAAGATCGAGATACCCGCGCTTCTTTTCAGGCAGATTGACGCCGTGCTCAAAACTTGCGACGCGCCGCCTGGTGACGCCGAACAGCTCGAAAAACTCGTTGTAAAAGGTTTGGGTTTCGCCCCGCTCGTATTGTGCACCGTTCCAATCCTCGGCGAATTTCGCCGCGCGGGCCTTGATGTCGTTCCAGTCGAGGCGCATGGACTAAGCCAAATCGCGGATGCTCCGCCCATCCTAAAGTGCGCGGGTCCTTCGCGGCGAGCAAAATCGCGGCGGCGGCAACAAAATCCCGCAAGAGCAAAACGCGGGCCAGCCGAAAAACGCCCCCTCGGTCCGGCGGCCGGATCATCGCCGCTGGCGCTTGGCGCCAGCCCTGTTATTTCGATAACGGCCGGTGTAAGCGGGTATCATGGCCGAATTAATCAACATCGACCTAGGCCAGCGCTCGCGGCGGCTGCGCGTCGATACGCTCGTCACGTTGCGCTGGCTGGCTCTGCTCGGGCAGGTTATCGCTCTTGTTGTTACCTATTTCGGGCTCGGATTTTCGCTGCCGCTTGGTCCTTGTCTTCTTGTCATCGCGGCTTCGGCCGGGCTCAACATCGGCCTGCGGCTGCGCTTCGGCCGCATCGAACGGCTGGAGGATGCGCCGGCCGCGGTGATTCTGGCTTACGATATCCTTCAGTTGACGGCTCTTCTCTATCT
>JBAUNU010000293.1:0-12414 GCA_049579405.1 Methylocella sp. | reverse complement strand
GTCCTTGAGCGTCGTCAGCACGATCGACGATTTGACGTGCGATACGCTGGCCTGCGGCAGAATCAAATCGTTGATGATTCGGGCAAGACCGCTTAAATCCGGTGCGGCCACTTTCAGCAGATAATCGGCATCCCCAGTCAGCGCATAGGCCTCCTGTATCTCTTCAACACCATTTACGAACTCTCTGAATTTTTTGGCATTCTCCTTCGAATGGGGAGACACGGTGACTTGAATGAGGGCGACAAGGCCGATCCCCAGGCGCGAAGCGTTAAGGCGCGCGGAATAGCCCTCGATAATCCCGGTCTCCTCAAGCCTTATGCGGTGGCGGGAACATTGCGAGGCGGAGAGGCCGATTTTCCCGGCGAGTTCGGCATTGGTGAGGCGCCCGTCGGTCTCGAGCGCGGCAAGCAGCTTGAGGTCGAAGCGATCGAGCGCGCCTATCTCGCGTGAATCAGACATTTTTCACACGATCCATGCATGGAAAGCGGAAAATTAGTTCATTATACATACATCTCCCGCGGTTTTCGCGCTATCATTACTTTTTAAGTGAGGAAAACGAAAAAATGGGCCCGTTTCCGCACGATGCGCCGCCAGCCAAGTTCAGCGCCGAGAACCCAGCCGGCACCGATGGTTTTGAATTCGTGGAATTCGCCCATCCGGAGCCGGACGCCCTCAAGACATTGTTCGAAGCGATGGGTTTCGAGCTTGTCGCGCGGCACAAATCCCGCGCCATCGATCTTTATCGCCAGGGCGGGGTCAACTACATCCTCAACGGCGACCGGACAAGCTTCGGCGGCAGATTCGTTGATCTGCACGGACCCTGCGCACCCGCGATGGCTTGGCGCGTCGTCGATGCCAAACACGCTTTTACGCATGCGCTGGCGCGCGGCGCGCAGCCTTACAACAGTGAGGTGGGCGCCAAGACGATTGACGCTCCCGCGATACTGGGCATCGGTGGTAGCCTGATCTATTTCATCGACACTTTTGGTGCCAAGGGTTCTCCCTATGAGGCCGAATTCAATTGGCTGAATGAGCGCGACCCAGTGCCGGCCGGCTGCGGCATCGATTACATCGATCACTTGACCAACAATGTGTTTCGCGGCGCCATGGACCGGTGGTACCAGTTTTATCAAAATCTCTTCAACTTCCGTCAAATCCGCTATTTCGACATCGCCGGAAAAGTGACCGGTCTTTATTCCCGCGCGTTGACGAGTCCGTGCGGAAAGATCCGGATTCCGTTGAATGAATCCGCCGACGCCAAGAGTCAGATCGAGGAATATCTGCACCAATATAAGGGCGAAGGCATTCAGCATATCGCCTGCGGCTGCAGGGACGTCTACGCCACTGTGAAGCGCTTGGCGGCGCGGGGCCTCGCTTTCATGCCGCCGCCGCCCGATACCTATTACAAAAGGATCGCCGCGCGGCTTCCCGGCCATGGCGAACCGCTGGAGACCTTGCGGGCGAGCGGCATTCTCATCGATGGCGAAGCCGTCGAAGGCGGCAAACCAAAACTCCTGTTGCAGATTTTTTCAAAGACGGTGATCGGTCCAATCTTTTTCGAGTTCATCGAACGCAAGGGCGACGAGGGTTTTGGCGAAGGCAATTTTAAGGCGCTTTTCGAGTCGATCGAAGCGGACCAGATCGAACGCGGCGTGCTCGTCGCCTGAAAAATGAGCTAACGCGATATTCCTCTCGCCCAAAGAGACTGCGCATAGATTGCGATGGTGATCAGGACAAGCATGAGCGCGACGAGCCAAGCCACCGCCAGCCAGCCGGCGGCGGGTGTCGTGTAGGCGTGGTAAATGTACTGTGGAGTCTCGTACGAGAACGGGCTGAAATGGGCCAGCCAGCCAGTGCGACGCAAATGCCCGCACCGATCGCCCAGAACCGAGGCCCGAGCCTGTTCTTCAGATAGAAAAATAGTGCGAGGCCGAGGAATGCGTATTTTGCAAGAATGATAACGGCCGACAAAGCCGCTTCCGAACCTGGTTGCCAGCGAATATCGCCCCGGGCAATATGGTCAAGGTCATGGCCCACGCTCAGCGCAATCAGAAGGACCACCAGAGCTATGAGTTTCCTGTCGCACGTTGTCCTCCTAGATATCGAGCCGCGCTGAAGGGGCGCGGGACTTAACGACCAAGGCCACCACGGCGCCAAGACAGATGGCTCACAACAAAAATCGTCTTATTACAGCATCTTTCTAATTTATTGATTTGGCGCAATGGCGCAATACGGAACGATAAGGCGACTTCTTGGTTTTGGATAGGGAGCATCCGTTTCAAGGACGGCCTCCGCGCAGTTTATCGGCGCGACAGCGTGCTAAAAGGGGGGAGCAATGTACGACTCCACTAGCCTTCGACCGCAGCGGCATGCGCCTACGCGCCCAATTTTCCAAAGCGTATTTGGCGCGGTAGTCGCCTCAATTCTTTTTGCCGCCTCGCCGGGATCTTCCGGGGTGGCGCTCGCGCAGGCGTCCGCTAAGAAACCCAATATTCTTGTCATCATGGGCGACGACGTTGGCTGGTTCAACATTGGCGCCTATCATCGCGGCATGATGTCCGGCAAGACACCGAACCTCGACAAGCTGGCCGCAGAGGGCATGATGTTCACCGACTATTACGCCGAGGCGAGCTGCACGGCGGGCCGGGCGAACTTCATCACCGGCGAGCTTCCGATTCGCACTGGCATGACCACCGTCGGTCAGGCAGGGGTCGATATCGGCCTCCCGGCGGAGGCCGTCACCATCGCCACCGCGCTGAAATCCATGGGCTACATGACCGGGCAGTTCGGCAAGAACCATCTCGGCGACCTCAATAAATTCTTGCCGACCGTGCATGGCTTCCACGAGTTCTTCGGTTACCTCTATCATCTCGACGCCATGTCGGACCCCTACTGGTACGATTACCCGCAGGATTGGATCGACAAGACCGGCCCCCGCAATCTGGTACATAGCTTTGCGACCGAAACGGATGACGCGGCCGAAATGCCGCGCTGGGGTAAGGTCGGGAAGCAAAAGATCATCGATGAAGGGCCGCTCGCGCCATTTCCGGCCATGAAGGACAGGCAGACCTGGCAGGAAGGCCGCAAGGCGAAATACGACATGGAGACCTTCGACGACGTGCTCGTCAAGTCTTCGAGCGCCTTCATGGACAAGGCGAAAAAAGCGGGCAAGCCTTTCTTTATCTGGCACAATACGACGCGGATGCACGTCTTCACGTACCTCCCGCCGAAATATCAGGCGATGATGAATGCGAAGGACAATTATGGCCTCGAAGAGGCCGGCATGGCGCAAATGGACGACCGCGTCGGTGATCTCCTGAAACATTTGGAGGACATCGGCGAGGCCAACAACACGATCGTCATTTTCACCACCGACAACGGGGCGGAAGTGTTCACCTGGCCGGACGGCGGCATGACTCCCTTCAAGGCCACGAAGGGCACCATCTATGAAGGCGGCTTCCGCGTTCCGGCGATTATCCGCTGGCCGGGCAAGGTCAAACCGAGTAGCGTCGAAAACGAAATCTTCTCAGGCCTCGACTGGTTCCCGACGCTTGTCGCCGCCGCTGGCAATCCCGACATCACCGGCGAACTTTTGAAGGGTGTGCAGCTCGGAGACCGAACATACAAGAACCATCTCGACGGCTACAATCAAATGGACGTTCTCTTGGGCAAGGGGCCATCCGCCCGTCATGAGATTTTTTACTTCGGCGGACCGCACCTTGGCGCCTTGCGGCTCGATGACTTCAAGTTCGTATTCTTCCAGCAGCCTCAGGGCTGGCCTGGGGAGAAGGTCACGACCGACATGCCGACGATCATCAACCTGCGCCAGGACCCGTTCGAGCGGACCCCGTCGATCCGCAGCGAAAACATGAACAATCTTGGCGGCGGCTACATGAACGACTTCATGGCGCGCGAGTTCTGGCGCTTCGTTCTAGTGCAGAAAACGGTGGCAGAGCTCGCCAAGACGGCGATTGAATTTCCGCCGATGCAAGCGCCGGCGTCCTTCAACATCCAAGCCGTCAAGGAAAAGGTCGAGGAGGCCATTAAGGCCCACGAGGGGCAATAGGCCACGCCACCGAGGCGGCGGGCGGCCCATCCGGGCGCCCGCCCTTGAGAGGTTGGACCTAGCCGAATGAGCTGGCGTGACGGACGGCGCGGCGATGATGCCGGGTGCGGTGAGCACTCCGTTACGGTTTCTTTGGGCCGTACGCGATCCAATTCACCGTAACACCGTACAAGACCCCCTGAGACCTGCGAATAGTGACTTTGAAGCTAGTTTCGTTGATATCCGTAGCTTCCACCGAAAATCCAAATCGATCGGTATCGAGATTGGCACCGGACTCAATCCCGGCTATGGCGACAGATACCGCTGGTTTGGCTGAAAACTGCTGCTCAAAGGATATGGGAGGCGATGTCCACCCCGCAGGTCCACCGGGCGGCAAATCCTGGAGCGACCAGTTCGGCGAGTCGGATCGATTCTGGCCGAACTCTTTGCTCCCCATTTGGACTACAATTCCTGTTGCCTGTTTTTGGAGAATGGCGACGCTGTTTTGCAGACATTCCATCTTCTTGCCGGCGTTACGAATTGTCTTGCAATCGGGCAACTCATCTGCGGGGGCGACCTGAGGCCACACTAATATTGCAGAGAACCCCACAAATGCCCATCGCATGATCACACCCATGTTTGCCAAATCGTCGGGCCTCAGGGTTACGCCCGACCGCGAGACGGAAACTCCCCACGTTCAAGGACTTATTCGCAGAAATCTCTCAAACGCAAGGTCTTTATTCCCGCGCGTCGACCAGTCCGTGCGAAAGATCCGGATTCCCTTGAATGAATCCGCCGGGGAGAAATCGGGACGCACTATTTATTAACTGAGATGCAAATTAGGCATCGCGCAGAGCAGCAGTAGCCTGCGGCTGTGACTTCGTTGCACTAGGCGCACTTTCGGGAATGTACTTTATTGAGCCTCCAGTTCGAACTGCAGGCGTCAATATGCGTCACATCATTGGAATTGCGTTAGCAACGGCAATCGCCGGATCTGCCATGGCCGCGGATCTCTCCGTCACCGCGCCACTCCTAGCCTACAATTGGACCGGGATATATGTCGGCGTGAATGGCGGAGGGGCGTGGGGTCAGCAGGACCCATTCAATATTCTAACGAACCGGTTCGATCACGATTCCATCAATTTCAGTGGTGGAACGGTAGGAGGAACGGCTGGCGCTCAAATACAGCTCGCTCATGTCGTCTTGGGCTTCGAGACGGACCTCGATTGGGCCGGCATCAGAGGTTCGTCGGTTCTCACGCCATCAATTTTCGGCGTCCCGGCAGGCTTCACGGTCAATGCAACGACCAATGTCAATTGGGATCTGACCGCGAGGACACGCGTGGGATATGCTTGGGACAACTACCTGTTGTATGCGACTGTAGGCTTAGCTGTTCTTGGCGCCAAGACGAATTTGAGCCCGCTCAGCGGATTGACCTGCGGTTCACTTGGCGTTATCGGCGGCCTTCCTGGCGAACTTAAATGTTCGGGCTCCAATAAACGGATCGGCGGGACACTCGGAGCAGGCGTCGAATATGGCTTTACTCCGAATTGGAGCGCGAAGCTTGAATATCGGTATACCGCGGCGGCCTCCCTCGAACTCTCACACATTAACGAGGTGCTGGTTGGCGTGAACTACAGGTTTGGCGGTATGTAGCCCGAATTTTGACCAGTATGCGCCTCGAAATCTCGTCGAGATAATGGGCGAGATCGACCGTGGAACTTTGACCGCTCGGCGCCTCGAAATCTCGTCGAAATAATGGGCGAGATCGACCGTGGCGTGCTTAGCGCCTGAAACACGCTGGCACGAGCTATGCTGTAATTGACAGAGTACGACCATCTGCAGGTCCGGCATAAAGCGGCTGCGCCGGTCGTCGCGATGTTGTACTATACGGATTATAGCAGGTGTTCACCAACGCCGGGGATCGCTTGATGAGTAACGGAGCCCTCGAAGAGTTTGGACTTTCGACAGCAAAGGCCCCCCGGGCACCGTCTTTATCCCGGGCGGGACGTTCCGCATGGGCTCGGACAGACATTATCCCGAGGAGGCGCCGGTCCATCGCGTCACCGTCGATGGCGTCTGGATGGACCGTACGCTAGTCACCAACCGCGCCTTTCACAAATTCGTCGCGGCGACCGGCTACGTCACCGTCGCGGAAATTAAGCCCGATCCAAAAGATTATCCCGGCGCGCTGCTGCATATGCTGAAGGCGGGTTCTCTCGTTTTCAGTCCGCCCGATCATCCGGTCGACCTTCGCAATTTCGCGAACTGGTGGACGTTTATGTTCGGCGCCAATTGGCGGCGTCCTTACGGCAAAGGCAGCTCGATCCGCGGTCTCGACGACCATCCGGTTGTGCATGTCGCTTACCGGGACGCCGAAGCCTACGCGCATTGGGCCCGTAAGGATTTACCGACCGAAGCGGAATGGGAATTTGCCGCGCGCGGCGGCCTCGACAGGGCCGAGTTCGCCTGGGGCGGCGAGTTCACGCCTGGCGGGCAACATATGGCTAACACCTGGCAGGGCGCCTTTCCGCACGAAAACCTTGCGGCGGACGGCTACGCGCGCACCTCGCCGGTCAAAGCATTCCCGCCCAATGGCTACGGCCTTTACGACATGATTGGCAATGTGTGGGAATGGACCACCGATTGGTACGCGCCCAGTCACACGGCCGACGCAGCGAAGGCGTGCTGCATCCCGGAAAACCCGCGCGGCGGGGGCGAGTCCGGCAGCTACGACCCGTGCCAGCCGCAGATCAAGATTCCTCGCAAGGTCGTAAAGGGCGGCTCACACCTATGCGCGCCAAACTACTGCCGCCGCTATCGCCCCGCGGCCCGCCACGCGCAGCCGGTTGACACATCCATGAGCCACATCGGCTTCAGGTGCATCATCAGGAAAGGGAAGGAAGCATAAGTCGCACGAGACGGGCCTGGGGGCGGCACGAATTAGACGCGGAGTGTTCCCGCTGCGTGTTGTCCGCCCGTTAGCACAATTTTGATCGAAAAATTGATCTGGTGCAATGGCGCAATGGGGAACAATAAGGCACCTGCTACGTTTCTGGTCGAGGAACATCCGTCTCAACGATGACCTTCACGCCGGTTATCCGCGCGGCAGCGTACCAAAGGAGCAAGCGGTGCACGATCCTGATAGCGGCGATCGACTGCGGCCTCCGCCGAGATGCCCAATCTTCCAAAGCCTACTGGGGTGGGTAGCCGCCTCAGTTCTTTTTGCCGCCTCGCCGGGGTCATCCGGAACGGCGCTCGCCCAAGCGGCAAAGCCCAACATTCTCTTCATCATGGGCGACGACATCGGCTTTATGCAGCCGAGAATCTACCATCGCGGCTTGATGGTTGGGGAAACCCCCAACATCGACCGGATCGGACAGGAGGGCGCGATCTTCATGGACTATGTCGCCATGCAGAGCTGCACCTCCGGCCGCAACGCCTTCTTCACCGGCATGTATCCGCTTCGCACGGGCATGATCCCGCCGCAACTGCCTGGCAGCCCATCCTATTTGCGGCCCGGCACTCCGGCGCTCGCCAAATTCCTGCATGATCTCGGCTACACCACCGGCGAGTTCGGCAAGAACCACCTTGGCGACCACACTGCGGCGCTGCCGACGGCACATGGCTTCCAGGAATATTGGGGCTATCTCTACCACCTCGACGCAATGCAGCAAGTGAGCTTCCCCGACATCAACAAATCGCCGACGGAGCAGACCGTCGCGCCGCCATGCAAGAACACGCCGATCCCCGGCGTTCCAGAAGTCCCCGGCGCCGTCGACCCCAAAACCACGACTTGCCTGACGCCGCCGCGCAATGTCTTATGGTGCCACTCCTCCGACGGAACGGAGAAGAACCAATCGTGCAAGGACGAGGGCCCGCTGACACTCGACCGGTCGCGAACGGTGGACGAGGAAATCTCGGCCAAGGTCATCGACTTCCTCGATCGCAACGACCCGAAGAAGACGAAAAAGCCTTTCTTCGTCTGGTACAATCCAGCGCGCATGCATGTCACGACGGTGCTGCCGCCGAAATACGAGGCCATGCTGGCTGAGCGGGGCGGCAAGGATTGGGGCGTCAACGAAGCCGGTATGAAGCAGATGGACGACAACATCGGCTATGTGCTGAAAAAGCTGGAGGACATGGGCCAGCTCGACAATACCATTGTCGTTTTCACCACCGACAATGGCGCCGAGGCGGTCACTTTCCCGGACGGTGGCGTCACCCCCTTCAAGGGTCAGAAAGGCGAGGCCTGGGAAGGCGGCTACCGGGCGCCGCAGGTCGTCCGCTGGCCAGGCCACATCAAGCCGGGCACGGTCAAAGACCAGCTTTTCGCGGCTCTCGACTGGCTGCCGACGTTTGTCGACATCGCCGGCGGTCACAAGGGCGACGAACTGAAGAAAGAGATCGAGGCTGGCAAATATCCCGGCATCGTCAAGACGACGCTCGACGGCTTTGACCAGCGTGACTACCTCGAAGGCAAGTCCGACAAGTCGGCGCGGGATGTCTTCTTCTATTACTCGGGCGCGACCCCGTCCGCGGTCCGCTATAAGAACTGGAAGATGTACTACACCATGTCGCAGCCAAGCGCGGAGGGCTGGATCCTGCCGCTGGTGTCGTTTCACTTCACCCTGGTCCAGAACATCAAGCGCGATCCCTTCGAGCAGGCGGTCGGCGAAAGCCAGAAGACGGTCGCGGGTCTTGGCGGCGCGCTCGGCGGCCCACTCACCGCCTTTTTGTATGATTGGAACATGCTCCCGATCGGTCAGCTGCTCTGGGAGAAGGAACTCTATTCGTACAAGGAGTTCCCGCCGCTACAAGCTCCGGAGACCTACAACCTCACTGCAATCTTGGACGCGATGAGGAAGGCTGGTCATCCGAGCGACTAACCGGTTGAGACGAGCATAAAGCAAGAAGCGGACTCCCCAAAGGGAGGCAACAATGTACGATCTCGCTAAGTGTGAACCGGGTCGGCATCTGCCGAGCAGCCCCATCCTCCAAAGCCTATTCGGCGGGGTGGCCGCCGCAGTTCTTTTTGCCGCCTCGCCGGGGCTCGTCCGCCCGGCACAGGCGCAGGAAAAGCGCCCCAACATCGTCATGCTCATGACCGACGACACCGGCTGGAATGATTTTGGCGCCTATTCGGGAGGCGGCACAGGTCTCGGCCATCCGACGCCAAACATCGATCGGATAGCCAAGGAGGGCGCCGTCTTCACGAACTGGTACGGCCAGGCGAGCTGCACGGCCGGCCGCGCCTCGTTCATAACCGGGCTTATTCCGATCCGCTCGGCGCTCTCGATCGTGGTTGCCCCGGGCGACGAGAACCGCCTCCGGAAGGAGACGCCGACGATCGCCGAATTCTTCCGGAAGAATGGTTACACGACGTATTTCTCTGGCAAGTGGCATCTGGGCGAGGCGGAACTTCCCGACGCTCAATGACTTTTTCGTAGAAATTTCTCAAGCGCAAGTGCTGTCGCGGTGGCGTTGCCACGTTCGGCCCTTGCCGGGCTCGACCTCTGGCGCTTATTCTCCACGATGAGCAGCGTCGTGACCCAAGCTCAGCGCTATCAGGAGGACCACCAGAGCTACGAGTTTCTTGTCGCGCACATTGTTCTCCTCGACATCGAGCTACGCCAATAGGCCGCGAGACATAACGGCCGCGCCCTGGCCCCAAAATAGATCGCTCATAACTTTTAGAATAACGCCCTATTCGCGCAATGGCTTATATATATGTGAGGCAATCCGCCTCCGGCTAGCTGTATCAGCGCCCGTTGTGCTCTGTCTATATGCCCGGTCAAACGGGTCGAAGAGTCTCCTCCCATGATGACACACCGTTACATGTCCGGCTTCGGCAATGATTTCGAGACCGAGGCGCTGCCGGGCGCCTTGCCGCAAGGGCAGAACTCGCCGCAGCGCTGCCCGTACGGGCTTTACGCCGAACAACTGTCGGGCACGCCGTTCACGGCGCCGCGCGGCGCCAATGCGCGCTCCTGGCTCTACCGCATGCGTCCCTCTGTCAAGCATGTCGGCCGCTTCGCGCGCATCGATGTTCCCTTCTGGAAAACCGCGCCGCATATCGTCGCGCATGACTTGCCTCTCGGTCAATTGCGCTGGGATCCTTCGCCAATTCCCAATGAGCCTTTGACCTTCGTGACCGGCATGCGGACCATGACGACGGCGGGCGATGTCCACACCCAGACCGGCATGGCGGCGAATGTCTTCCTTGTGACGCAAGACATGGAGGACGATTATTTCATGAATGCCGACGGCGAATTGCTGATCGTGCCCCAAACCAGCGGCTTGGGCATCGCCACCGAGCTCGGCCGCCTCGACGCCGGACCAGGCGATATCGCCGTCATCCCGCGCGGGATGAAGTTTAAGGTAGGGCTCCAAGACGGCCCCTCGCGCGGCTACGTCTGCGAAAATTATGGCGCGAGGTTCGCTCTGCCCGCGCGGGGGCCGATCGGCGCCAATTGCCTCGCCAACCCACGCGACTTCAAGACCCCGGTGGCAAGCTACGAGGAAAAGGAAACGGCCTGCCGTCTCACGCTAAAATGGTGCGGCGGCTTTCATGTCAGCGAAATCGGCCATTCGCCGCTCGATGTCGTCGCCTGGCACGGCAATTACGCGCCTTACAAATACGATCTGCGGACTTTTGCGCCGGTCGGCGCCATTCTGTTCGATCACCCGGACCCTTCCATCTACACGGTGCTTACCGCGCCGTCCGGCGAGGCCGGCACCGCCAACGTCGATTTCGTGATCTTTCCGGAGCGCTGGCAGGTCGCCGAACATTCGTTCCGGCCGCCCTGGTATCACATGAACATCATGAGCGAGTTCATGGGGCTGATCCACGGCCAATATGACGCCAAGGCGAAAGGCTTTGCGCCGGGCGGGATGTCGCTGCACAATAGCATGCTGCCGCATGGGCCCGACCGGCAGGCTTTCGACAGAGCGAGTTCCGGCGAATTGAAACCGCAAAAACTCGAAAATACCCTCGCCTTCATGTTTGAGACGCGCTATCCGCAACAGGTGACGGAATATGCAGCCAAGCTGCCAGCCTTGCAAAGCGACTATGCCGATTGTTGGCGGGGTTTGGAAAGGCACTTCGATCCAAACCGCCGTGAATGACCAACGCCGCGAGGGAGCCGCGTGAAGCTTGCGACACTCGCCAACGGCAGCCGGGATGGGCGGCTCGTCGTGGTCTCGCGCGATCTTGCCCATGCCACGGACGCGCGGGGCGTCGCCCAAACCCTTCAACACGCGCTCGACGATTGGGCGCGGCTCTCGCCAAAACTCGAAGCGCTCGCGACAGCGCTTGAAACCGGCTCGGTGCCCCGCGAGCGGTTCCGTGAGCACGATGCGCTCTCGCCGCTGCCCCGCGCGTTCCAATGGATCGACGGCTCCGCCTATTTGAATCACGTGGAGCTCGTGCGCAAGGCGCGCGGTGCCGCGATGCCGCAAGACCTTTGGACCGATCCCTTGCTCTATCAGGGCGGGTCCGACGCTTTTCTTGCTCCCCGGGAGCCGATTAGAATGGCGGATGGAGGTTTCGGCATCGATTTCGAGGGGGAAGTCGCGGTCGTCGTCAACGATGTCGCGATGGGCGCGAGCGCGGCAGAAGCCGCCGCCGCAATCGTGCTGATCGTGCTTGTTAACGATATCTCCTTGCGCAACCTCATCCCGGCGGAACTCGCCAAGGGTTTTGGCTTCTTCCAATCAAAACCGTCCTCGGCCTTCTCGCCGGTCGGGGTCACCCCAAGCGAACTCGGCGCTTCTTGGGACGGCGGACGCTTGCATCTTCCCTTGCTCGTTAGTCTTAATGGGAAGCCGTTCGGGCGGGCGAACGCCGGCAAAGGCATGATTTTCGATTTCCCGGCCTTGATCGCGCACGCGGCCAGGACAAGGCCATTGGGCGCGGGCACCATCGTCGGCTCCGGCACCGTTTCCAACAAAGGCGCGGACGGCGGTCCCGGCCGCCCCATCGCCGAAGGCGGAGCCGGCTACTCATGCCTCGCCGAGGCGCGGGTGGTCGAGATCATTCGCGGCGGCGCCGCGAAGACGCCATTTTTGCGCTTCGGCGATACGGTGCGCATCGAGATGAAGACTCCGGGCGGCCAGTCCATTTTCGGCGCCATCGAACAGACGGTCGAGCCTTATGCAAGACCCGCTGTCTGAGCCTTGCCTCTTCGGCTATTGGCGGTCTAGCGCCGCCTACCGGGTGCGGATCGCCCTGAACCTCAAGCGGATTACCGCGAGACAAGTTGGCGTGCGACTGCAATTGGGCGAGCAGATGCGCGACGAACACCGCGCGCGAAACCCCGCGGGTCTCGTCCCGGTGTGGCGCGACCCGGACGGGTTCACACTCGCTC
>JBAUNU010000292.1:0-5990 GCA_049579405.1 Methylocella sp. | reverse complement strand
GAATTGGACCTCGGCCAGTTCGACGATTCCTACGTCCGCGAGCTGCGAAAGCAGCTGGCCGAAGCCGGACGCCAGGTTTGGCTGCTCGACGTCACCAGCGATCTTGGGATTCCGACCTTTGTGGCGGTAATGCACTGGATGCAAAGCGGGCGGGAAAACATCGAATTCGGTTCCGGCGCGCACTTCGATACGCGCATCGCCATATTGCGTGCATTGACGGAGCTAAACCAATTTCTATCCCTGGGTCTCGTGGGCGGCGGGACCGGGGAGAAATCGAGCCTTGACGGCATCACTCCATTGCGCCTGCAGGACCATCCCTATTTGACGCCGAACGAAAATCCGCTGGTCCAACCGGACTTCGGCTCGAAGTTCGGCCATCTCGACACGCGCGAGCAGGTGATGGCCTGCGTACGCCTTGCCAAGCAAGCAGGCCTCGACTTTCTCATCCTCGATCAGACGCGTCCAGACATTAAGGTCCCGGTCGTCAGAGTGATCGTTCCGGGATTGCGGCATTTCTATCGCCGCTTCGCGCTTGGCCGGCTTTACGATGTGCCGGTAAAGTTCGGATTGCGTGACCGGCCGCTCAAGGAAAACGAGCTCAATCCGATTCACCCCCATACCTGAGGGTGATCCCGGCTTGCGCGCTCCCGGACCAAAGAGAGTGCGACGGGCCGTGCCGGCAACCGTTTCCGCCCGGCTCGGTGGCCGCGTCACGCTCGAAGCGCATGCGAACGGGGAAATCGTCGCCTGCTTCGATGGTTATTCGGTCCCCTTGGGAACATTCAGCGCGGACACGGCGGATCGCGCGCAGAGCCTGCGCACAGGTCTCCCACTCGCCTCGTTCGTGTCCAACAGCCGGAACATCGACAAAGAGATCAATCTATTGGTCCGGCGATTGGCGAGTCACGGTCTATTGGAGTACCGCCTCGGGCGCTCGCGCATCGGCGAGGACCTGGTCGTCATCGAACCGCAGATTCCCGATTATTGGCCGCGAACGCCGCAGCTCGGCAATGCAGATGCTCTTGTCCTGTCGCGGTTCGCATACATGCGACGGCGCGGTAACGAGATAGTCTTGGAATCGCCGCGCGCCGGCGCGTTGTTCAAAATTTGCGATCCGAAGATTGCAACCGCCGTCGCCATACTCTCTACTCCGCAGCAAATCAAACAGCTCCGTCGGCAGGACGGTTTTCCGGGGGTCGAGTTTCTCGCATTGCTGATGGATTGCCAAATCGTTTTCAAGATCGACGTTGCCGGCAAAAGTGGCCTTCGACCGACCGAGGGCGACCACAACTTCATTCTTTGGGACTTTCACGATCTTCTGTTCCACACGCGCAGCACGGAAGGCCGGCACGCCAACCCGCTGGGCGGAGTTTATCCGCATACTGACGTCATTTCTCCACTGCCGGCCGTGCGGCCCAGCTGGCCCGGAGAGAAAATCGATCTGGGCAGGTTCTCGCCCGCGCATCCGGAGGCAATCTCGCCGGTCGCAAAGCTCCTGCGGGAACGTCATTCGACCCGCAGCTTTGATGACCAGCGACCGATTATGGTCGCCGAGCTTTCGCGGCTTCTCGACGGCACCGCGCGCGTCCTGTCAAGATCGAACGACAAGCTCGACCTCGACGACGGCGGCCACGCCGTCAGGCCGTATCCGTCGGCGGGCGCCAGCTACGAGCTCGAGCTCTATCTGGCGGTCGACAAATGCGAAGGGCTTGCCCGAGGTTTCTATCATTACGACGCCAATGCTCACGCGTTGGTACCGATCGGCGTTCCCACGCATGAGCTCGAAGCGCTGCTGGCGGGAGCTGCATATGCAATGGGTGCGCCCGCTGTGCCCCAGGTTCTGATCACGATCACTGCGCGCTTTGGCCGGATTTCATGGAAGTACAGCTCGATCGCATATTCGCTCATTCTGAAGGACGCCGGCGTCTTGACTCAAACGCTCTACCTGATGGCGACCGACATGGGGCTCGGCGGATGTGCGATCGGGATCGCGAATATCGATCTGTTCGCAAAGATGACGGGGATCAAATTCCACGTGGAGGGCCCGGTCGGTCAATTTGCGATCGGTCGCAGCGCGAAATCAGGGGCTTCCGACTGACAATCGCACGGCCTCGGTGTGGCAGGGCAGCGGCCACCCAAATGGCGATGGCACGGCCAAAGGAGGCGGGTGAATAGCGATTAATTTGTAGTTCCGGGCTTTACCAAAATTATCGCCGGTCCCGCGCGTCGGAAGGATAGCGCGGCACGAAATATCCAATAGCTTTGCGTCTGCGCCTATCCAGCAGCGCGAATATGGCGCCCTGAGGGTCCATGCAATGGACGATCCAAGCGCCGCCCGGCACGGCAGCCGGGCCATAGAGGATTTGGCCACCGCCGGACTCCACGCGCTTCGCCGCCGCCTCGATGTCGCCGATGTTGAAATAGTAAAGCCAGAAGGGAAGCGGCAATGTCGGAGGCTTGGTGAACATGCCGCCGATCGTCTCCCCTCCCACGGAGAACTGCTGATACGTGCCCATCGCGCCGATATGGGCGTCCGCTTTTTGCCAGCCAAATAGCTCGCCGTAGAAAGCGAACGCCTTCTCCCAGTCGGCGGCAAGCAACTCATGCCAGCCCACGCGCCCCGGTGTATCCAGCTCGGCGGACTGCGCTTGGCCGGGTTTCAGCCCCTTGACCAACGCAAGCGTTGCCATTTGCGGGTCGCCGACGACCGAAAAGCGGCTGATGTTCGGGACGTCCGTCGGTGGGACGTGCACCGCTCCACCAAGCTGCTTGAATCGGTCGACGGCAGCGTCCACGTCGTCGACTCCGACATATCCGATCCAGTGCGGCGTCGTGCCCGTTCTCCTCGCGTCCTCCGGCAGGTTCATCAGCCCGGTGACGGGGGCGTCTCCGACGGTAAACAGGATATAGGCCAAACCGGGCATCGAGGAATCCCGCGTGCTCCAACCCACGACATTGGCGTAGTAGGCCTTGGCGGTTTCTATGTCTGTCGTCATCAGCTCGTACCAGACGAAACGGCCATGAGAATTGACCATGTCTGTTCTCCGATCGAGCCCGCAAAGAAGTCGCCGCCCCCGCATTTGAGGCGACCTAGTTTATTTTCCGGAACATAATTGAGAATAAGTCCCTTGGTCTGAATAACGGCGGGGCGGAGAAAGAGCAAGGAGGGCGCCGCCTTCTATCCCCCAAGAACGAGGCAACAGCGAAAGCGAAAGGAGTCGAACGCGTGACCGGACCATCGTCGGGCAGGACAACCTGCAATGGTGCCTACGCGCTGTTCAATTCCTGGAGACTGGCGACCTTGTTGCTTGACAGCATCGGTGGACCAGCGCGCGCGAAGCTAAAGAGTGGCGGCAGACACGGCTTTACGCATGTGCGCTCAGGGTCAATCGCTACCGATCCATTCGGCGCCAATATAGTCCCACGACAGGAATTGGACTGGAAGCGGACGTGATTCGGTAGCGCGGCGCATTCCGCAAAGCTTGATTGGGGGCGATACCGCCGCAGTCGGCGCAAAATCCCAAAATTATTCCATTTTGCGCCCGCTATTTTGCGCCGCGCCTTCGCACCATGTTTGCCGGCGTTCAGGCGAACCTCGATGAGACCGCGCAATCATGCAAACAATAGATATCGCCTCCTTGTCCCCCTCACCTCCCAAGGCTGAGCCGTTGGCCCTCTCGCCGGCCGAGGCCGCACGGCTCGCCGGGCTCGGTCGGACGACGATCTACGCCGCGCTTGGGTCCGGGGCGCTCAAGAGCCTTAAAATCGGCAAGCGCCGCCTGATCGCAGTCGACGCGTTGCGTTCTTGAGCCATCAGAGTTTCGCGCAATCAATTTGGCTCGTTCCTGCGCCTGCCAATAGTTCAGTACCGTGGCGCCGTTGGAGTCCTCGTAGTCGTCGGCAGTGCCGATGGCTTTGGTCGCAGCGCCACCTTTACCATCAGCAAGGCGCAACACCCATGTGCCCGCGACTTGGTTGCGGCGATAGCCAAGCGAAAGACCCGGCCCGATCCGGATGAACACAGGCTTGCGCACCACTGGGAGCTTGAGGCGGGCAGTACGGGTTTCAAGTCCAGCATTCCGAACCGAGCGAGCCATGATCGCATTTGTGTCCTGTTTGTGTCCTGTGTATGAGAGTGTATCATGCGGGTCAAGCGCAAACAATATTGAACCCAATGAACCAATTATTATCATATATCAAAGACACAAGCGGACCATCGCGAACGATGGTGAATTTGAGATGCCGCCCTCTCACGGCGAAACAGGGGTTCGAGACCCCTAGGGAGCGCCAATAAGCTACGCGCCCGATAGCGCACATCCACGGGGCTTAGCCTCCACGCCGTGCCAATTCGTAGCCTGTCACCTCGCCAGTGGGAAAGTCACAGAAGCCGCCTTGCCGTACTCAGCTTCATCAAGCTCAAGGCAGCCGCTTCGCCAAGCGCAAAATTGAGATTTGTAGTTGGCGAACTGCCAAAGTTGGCAGGTTCTCAATGTTGGACCCTGACTCTGCTTGCCAGCACCCTCGCCTAAAATTCGGCGCTTTGTCGCAGCGTCGCGGTCGGCTATAGTTCCGCGTGAGTCGGCAGCCACATTGGCGGCGGGAAACACCGCGAGTTACGTATGTCTGCAACCAATGGCGGCGTTGTAAAACCCAAGCTTCCGAAGGCTGCGACCGGCATCCAGGGATTGGATGAGATCACCGGCGGCGGTTTGCCGAGAAGCAGGCCAACGCTGGTTTGCGGCGCGGCTGGGTGTGGCAAGACCTTGCTCGCAATGGAATTTATGGTGCGGGGCGCTGCTCAATATGATGAACCGGGCGTGTTCATGGCGTTTGAAGAAACTGCTGCCGACCTGACCCAAAACGTCCGTTCCCTTGGTTTCGATCTCGACGATCTGCAAAAGAAAAAGAAACTAGTCGTAGACTTCGTGCGCGTAGAACGCAGCGAAATCGAGGAAACTGGCGAGTATGACCTCGATGGCCTCTTCATCCGCTTGGCCCACGCCATCGATTCTATTGGCGCGAAGCGCGTGGTGCTCGATACCATCGAAAGCCTATTCAGCGGTTTTTCCAATGAAGGTATATTGCGGGCGGAACTGCGCCGCCTCTTTCTTTGGCTGAAGGAAAGGGGCATGACCGCCGTGATCACCGGCGAACGCGGAGAGGGATCATTAACTCGGCGCGGACTCGAGGAATACATTTCTGATTGCGTGATTCTTCTCGACCATCAGGTGATCGATCAGATATCGACCCGGCGGTTGCGGATCGTCAAATACCGCGGCACTTCCCACTTTACGAACGAATATCCGTTTCTGATCGGCGAGGACGGCATCAATCTCCTGCCCATTACGTCAGCGGGGTTGCAGTATCAGGTCTCGAACGAGCGGATTTCGACCGGCATCGCTCGGCTGGATACTTTGTTGCAGGGTCAAGGATATTATCGAGGCAGCACAGTTCTTGTCTCGGGCACTGCGGGTTCTGGCAAAAGCAGCGTGGCCGCACATTTTGCAGATGCAGCTTGCCGACGTGGAGACGGCTGTCTTTACGTTGCCCTCGAAGAATCTCCGGGCCAGATTATTCGTAACATGCGCTCAATTGGATTGGACCTTGAGCACTGGGTCAAGAAAGGTCTGCTTCATTTCCATGCCACCCGCTCGACAACCTTTGGCTTGGAGATGCATCTTCTGACGTTTCAGAAGCTCGTTCAGGATGTGAATCCTAAGGCCGTCGTTTTTGACCCAATTGGTGCTCTAATCGATGCGGGAAGCCGCAGAGACGCGACTATAATGGTGACGCGTCTGATCGATTTCTTAAAAGCGCATGGCATAACCGCGCTGATGACCAATTTAACGTCCGGGGGTGATGCGTTGGAGAAGACCAATATAGACATCTATTCTTTGGTGGACACGTGGCTGTTGTTGCGTGACATCGAGTTTGGCGGCGAGCGCAACCGAACGATGTATGTCCTCAAATCGCGCGGCATGGCTCATTCC
>JBAUNU010000291.1:0-2027 GCA_049579405.1 Methylocella sp. | reverse complement strand
GAAACATGATGCGCATTTCGCGCCCCGAGCCGGCCCGCAGCAAGCCGCGCAATTGCGAACGCAAAAGGGCTGGCCGGTCGAGACCGATCCGGATGGCGCGCCATCCAAGCGCCGGATTTTCCTCCTCGACCTTCGTCATGTAAGGCAGAACCTTGTCGGAGCCGATATCGAGGGTGCGGAAAGTAATCTGCTTGCCATCAACATAATCAAGGGCGGTCCGGTAAAAAGCCTCCTGTTCGCTCATCCTTGGCAATCGCGGCGCCAGCATGAACTGGATTTCGGTCCGGAAAAGGCCGACCGACACAGCGCCTGTCTCCGCCACGTGCTGGAGATCGACCAGCATTCCGGCGTTCATATGCAGATCGATCGCGACGCCGTCCTTGGTCACCGCCGGCACGTCGCGCAATTTGTGATATTGCTCTTGCTTGCGTGCGCGCAGCCGTGCCTTTTCGGCATAGGAAAGTTCGACGTCGGGCGGCGGACGCAGATGAACATCGCCGGATATGCCATCAACGATCACGGCATCGCCGGGCTCAACCAAATCGACAACATTGGGCACCTCGCCGACGGCCGCGATGCCGAGCGCGCGGGCAACGATCGCGACATGGCTTAAGGCGCCGGATACCTCAAGGACGACGCCACGAATCTTGGCGCGATCGTATTCGAGCAGCGCGGCAGGCCCCATGGCGCGTGCGACGATCACCGAATTATACGGCAAATCCTTGTGCGCGCTGACAAAACCCTGACCGGTGAGCTGATGCAGCAAGCGGTTGGCGAGCTCGTCGAAATCATGCAGCCATTCCCGCAAAAACGGCTCGGTCCGCCGTTGCAATTTCGCGCGCGCGACGTTTTGGACACGTTCGACCGCGGCTTCCGCGGTGAGCCCGGTCGCCACCGCTTCGTGCAGCCGGCGCAGCCAGCCGCGGTCATGCGCGATACGCCGGAACGTTTCAAGAACATCGCGATGTTCGCCGGGACCCATGTTGCCGCGTTCGATTAGAAGATCAAGCGATTGACGCATGCCGCCGATAGCGGCATCGAGCCGCTCCATCTCCACCTTGATGTCTTCGGCAATGAGCTGTTTGACGACGACGCGCGGCTCGTGCAGGACAACGTGGCCAAGCCCGACGCCGTCGGCGACCGGAGTTCCCTTCAAGGCGAGCGGCCGGCGGAGCGCAATATCCCGGCCGGGCGGGGCCAGCGATTGCAATTCGCCCGAGGCGATCATTTCGGCGAGCAGCATCGCCGTTGTCTCGAGCGCCTCGATCTCCTCTTCGGAATAGCTGCGGCGTGCCTTGTTTTGGACGACCAGCACGCCGAGCGTGTTGCCGCCGCGCAGGATGGGCACGCCGAGGAAGGACGAATAGATCTCCTCGCCGGTCTCCGGCAGGTACACGAACGCCGGATGCAACTGCGCATCGGCAAGCGCGAGCGGCTCGGCGGTCTTGGCAATCAGGCCGACGAGACCTTCGCCGGTACGCAGGGTGGTCAGATGAACGGCTTCGCGGTTCAAGCCTTCCGTCGCATAAAGCTCAAGCCGGCCATCGGCGCGCAGCACATACACCGAGCAGACTTCCGCGACCATGTTCGCGGCAATATGCACAACGATCTTGTCGAGGCGGGCCTGCGGGCTGACCGGCTCCGCCATGGCTTCGCGAAGGCGGCGCAGGAGCAGACGGGGACCGCCGAGCGTGCCAAACATGGGCGTTTCCTATTCAGACCGTTGCAACAATCCGCGCCAGGAAGCCGCATCAACCGACGGCCACGCCCGCTAATCCGGCAACGGTTCCATCGATCCCAAAGTCCCAGCGGCCTCATCATCTGGGACAGTTAAACGGCTTGGCCGGCCCAGCCCCGGCAGCATGGCCCGCATCGCGCTCTAAACACTCTCGTTTCATGATCTTCATCGCGGATCATGGTCGAGAGCTATTTCGTTTCCCTGGAAGCATGGGAAAGTTCTAGACTTTCGATTGAGCTAAACTTGTTGCCGCAAACTGGAACTTCGGGTGAAAATGCTCGCCTTAGCC
>JBAUNU010000290.1:0-1780 GCA_049579405.1 Methylocella sp. | reverse complement strand
GTCCAAAGCGGCGAGTGCCTTGCGTTCGCGCTTGGGAAGTCCCTTGATTTCGGATGGTTTTCTAAAATCCTCCGGCGCGTGATGACTGCCGGGCGAGCCAATAAAAATCCTTATCCCGCTTGGCGTCACCACCGCATCGCCTCGCCGCAAGCTATCGTCGTCCATGAGTTCGGTCGGAGCAAGCGGCCCTGCCGGATGGCTATCGGCGACGAATACTTTCCGGCGCCCCATGAGTTGGTGTCCGTGATGGTGGAACCCGCGATCTGCGCGCCGCTGAAAACCCTGACCGGTGCTCCAGTAGGGCAATCCTCTAGGATAGGTTTCATAAGGCCTGACGGCCGGGCGCTCGGGTTGCCCAAATAAAAAGTCGAAAAAACCAGCGTGCGCGATGCTCGGAAAGGCGATGCTCAAGCCAACCGCCATCGCGGCTATCGCCACGCCACGACGGTTGCTAGCTACGCCCATGGTGAAATCCCTACGGTAAAAACTTGACCCAAACAGATTTAGGGGAATTTCCGGAAATGTCGAGGCGCAGCGGCCTATTTTCACGCACTTCTCCGCATCCGTTCGTATTCGGCACGGATGATTCGCGCACCATAGCGGCGTTCGAGCCGAAGGACCGTGAAATGACCGCGCGCAATTGTCTGAAAATGATCCGCGAAGGCGTAATTAATTGCCGCTCCTCCCGCGGCGCCGATCAGCGGAACACTTTGCGCAACGAGCTTTTGCGAAACAACCGCGCCGAAGTGAGCGCCGATTTGCGCCACCAAGCGGACAAGCGCCGGCGCGGCCTCGCTGACGGAAGCGCGGCCGGCGAGATAGCTTGCCGCTTCGGTCACCGACTTCGCCAGAATGGCGCGAAGCGCGAAATAGCCCGTCTCCAGGACAGCGCTGTCGCTAAAATTCGAGACCGGAACATCGATATCCAAAAACCGGATGTCCCGGTTCGAACCGTCCCGGCCGCCAAGGGCGAACACCTCAAGGCAGGCGAGCGCAGTTCTCGGGTCGGCCAAATCCTGTCCCTCGGCACGTGCGATGTCGGCGATCGAGCGCAGCATGATCGTGGTCGAAAAGGGTAATTCGACCGGCAGGCTCGAAATACCAAACGCGCCGCCCGCCGCTCCGGCCAGAACCGCGATGCTCTTGTGCATGCGGCGTCTGTCCCTGAGAGGCTTTCCGGCAAGGCTGCGCAGCGCGAAGTTGAGGCCAGTCCTGATTGCCGCCTCGGCTGCTCTGCTCGCGAATTCCGCGACGTTCGCGGGCACAATCGATGCGATGGCGCCCGCCTGGCGGCCAAGAATCGCACTCAACCGGATTGCCAGACTCGTGCGTTCAAGCTCGCGCATCGCCCGTTCCAAAGCGTCGCGGTCGTCGATCGAAAGCCGGGACGCCCCAGCGGCGAAGGCAAGATCTCCAGAATCGGATTGATCCGTGCTCACAAGGGAATGCATGAGAAATCCTCGTCAAGAGCAGCCATATTGCCGCATGCAAACTAAACGCGCAACCTGAATACCAAGCGTCACCACCGCGCGGCTCGGCGAAGCTCGGTCACGCGTGCGTGATCGCTTCAGCCAAGCCATGCCGTAAGCATGGACCCGGTTGATGAGCCGCAAGGCAAATGGCTGCGCGGGTTCGTCGCGTTCCATTTGCCGCGCCAGGTATTGCTTCGCAACAGCGACCTTGTCCGCGCCTTTTCTTGGAGCACTATCACCCGTTGTTCGAATAATCGGCACGTCATCATTGGCATTCGTGGTTTTCGTAGCCCCGATTCCTGGAAAGC
>JBAUNU010000289.1:0-1808 GCA_049579405.1 Methylocella sp. | reverse complement strand
CGCAGCCCCCGCTCCTGCCCGCCGCCGCGCACGAGCGCATCCTTTATGTGGTAAGACTCAGAGCGAAAACAAAGCGCCCCGGCGCCTTTCGGACCGCCGAATTTATGCGCCGACAAGACGATCGCGTCCGCTCCCAAGGTCCCGATGTCACAATCGATCCTGCCCGCCGCCTGAACGGCGTCGCAGACCAGAAACCCGCCCGCCGCGTGGATCATCTCCGCCGCCGCCGCGAGTGGCTGAATGACCCCGGTCTCGTTGTTGGCGGCCTGAAGCGCTAGCATAATGCGATGCCCCGCGGCGCCGGCGCGGGCGAGGCTGGCGCCAAGGGCTTCGATTTTGAGCACGCCGCGAGGCGTCAGACCGGCAAGTTCAAGTTGCGCGGCCGCAAACCGGTGGCCCGCGAGGACGGCCGGATGTTCCCCGGCACTTGCCACGAGCAGATCGAAGGGCCGTTTTTCGCCCAGCGTCTCGATAGAGGGCGTCAGCGCCAAATTCAGCGCCTCCGTCCCTCCCGAGGTAAAAACGATATCCTTGGGCGCGACTCCGGCAAACCCGGCCACCTCGGCACGGGCAGCTTCGATGATGGCCCGCGCGGCTCGCCCTTCGGCATGAACGGATGAGGCGTTGCCGCAGAGATCGAAGGCCGCGCACATTGCCTCGCGCGCCGCGGGATGCAGGGGCGCCGTGGCGTTATGGTCAAGGTAAACACGCGTGCGCGACACGAAAGAAATCCGCAACCTTCCTAACGTATCGAGTTGGGCGGACGGTCAACCCGCCTGCGCCTAATGCTCAGAATACAAAAGAGCTTGCAATCCATTGGGGCATACGTGCTAGAGGATCCTCCGGGATTGCCAGCATTTTCGCGGAGCCGGCATCGGCCCGCGTCGCTTGCGCCCAATTGCCACACGTCATCTAAGGCGCCACGCGATCTAAAGGCGCCACGCGGCTCCCAAAGTCAAGCGAGCCACAAACGCCGCCAATGCGCGCAGGAATGCGCGCCAGGAATACGCGCAACGTGGGGAACGCCGAGTTGCACGGAACATCCGCCTGATTGTTTGGGGCCGCTTGCGGCGCGCAGCCGCGCGCCAATCTCAGTGGAGTAAGCATGCCCGAGGTCAAGTTCAACGGTCCCTCTGGCCGCATCGAGGGGCGGTTTCATCCCTCGACGATACGCGGCGCGCCGATCGCGATCATCTTGCACCCGCATCCGCAATTCGGCGGGACGATGAACAATCAGATCGTCTATAATCTCTATTATACGTTCGCCGAACGCGGCTTTTCCGTGCTGCGCTTTAATTTTCGCGGGGTCGGGCGTTCGCAAGGTTGTTTCGACCACGGCCAGGGCGAATTATCGGACGCGGCGGCGGCGCTCGACTGGGCCCAGGCCGTCAGCCCCGAGGCGCGGGCCTGCTGGATCGCCGGAATCTCGTTCGGCGCCTGGATTGGCATGCAGCTTTTGATGCGGCGGCCGGAAATCGAAGGTTTCGTCGCGATCGCGCCGCCGGCCAGCCGCTTCGATTTTTCCTTTCTCGCGCCTTGTCCCTCTTCGGGACTTTTCGTGCATGGAGATCGCGACCGGGTCGCGCCCATGAGAGAGGTTACCGGTCTGATCGAAAAGCTCAAGACTCAGAAGGGCATCTCCATCGAGCACGCGATCATTCCAGGCGCCAACCATTTCTTCGAAAACTGCATCGAGCTTTTGGCGGACGAGGTCGGGCTCTATCTCGACCGCCGCCTCGGCAACCCGCCGCGGCTTCCGACCCCGACCCGCAGCGAGCCGGCGGAGCGGCGCTAGGTCACCTCTCTCC
>JBAUNU010000288.1:0-2937 GCA_049579405.1 Methylocella sp. | reverse complement strand
GCGCAACCCGCGCTTCCTTTCAATTTTTCTTGAAACTCGCCACAAAAAAACGTCGCCGGCGGCGACCCGAGCCCGGCAACGAAATTCCGGCGGATTTTTCGCGCGCCCTCGCCGATCTTGCGGTCTCCGGCTGCAGGCGACTGTGCGGGCAAAGCTTACGTTTCGCAATTTGGATTTGCAAACTCCCTGGTTTGACCGTCGCTATTGCGCGCCTTGCCTATCTTGAAGGCGGGGACAATATGGTGGTAGGGAGCAGCCCCGAGGAGCTGGGAATGCCGGTCAATCGGGTCCGCTGCTCCTCCAAATGATAGATTACCGGGAGGAAGTGACGATGGCGCGGCCGACCCTGCCAGGAAAAGGAAAGCGCACAACCCCACCAGGAAAGCGCGCGCAGATAAAGGTTCTCGATGTGGTGATCGTGATTGCCGGCATCGTTGGCATCATGGCCTTCAACCGGATGAGCATCGCCAGGCTTCAACGCTCGCTCCCCAATGCGAACAACCAGATCGTGGGGGAATGGAAGTCCACGCGCGGACCGGAGCACCTTGTTTTTCGCGCGGACAAGACCGTCAGCATGATTGTGCCTGCCAATCCGTCGGAAAATAACGCGGCGCCGGCTGCTCCGGAAACAAATGGTCCGGCGCCGGTAACGGGCAAGTACTATGTCGTGCAGGGCGGGAAGGTGGGTATCCAACTGATGAACGGAAATAAATACACGACGACCATCAGTCCAGGGAGCCCGAGCCGCTTTGATCTTATCGATTCGGCGACCGAGGGCGTGACGACGTTCGAGCGGGTACCGGCAGCTCCAGCCAGCGCACCGGCCACGCCACAGGCGCCTTCCCAATGATCTCGTCCTTTGCCGCGAACTTTTTCACCCCGAATCGACAAGCTAAGCCCACTCGTGTAGAGCTGCTTTCCGCAATTCAAAACAGCGTACCGGAACGCTCGCCGGAAGATCAGGCGAAACGGCGAGGTTTTAATCTCCATGAATATCATCGCGGAAATCGAGGCCGCGCAGGCCGCCAAGCTCTCGGCTGGCCGGACTATCCCGGCGTTTCAGGCGGGCGACACTGTCGTCGTGAACGTCAAGGTGACGGAAGGCGAGCGCACCCGCGTGCAGGCCTATGAAGGCGTCTGCATCTCCCGCAACGGTGGCGGGATCAACGAGAGCTTCACGGTACGCAAAATCTCCTATGGCGAGGGCGTCGAGCGCGTTTTCCCGGTGCTTTCGCCGAATATCGAATCGATCAAGGTGGTCCGGCGCGGCAAGGTCCGGCGTGCCAAGCTTTATTATCTGCGCGACCGGCGCGGCAAGTCGGCGCGTATCGCCGAGAAGATGGAGACGCCCGCCGCCAAGGCCGCGCGCGAGGTCGCCAAGAAAGCAACCAAGGCTGCCGCCAAGGCAAAGAAGGCGGCGCCCGCCGCCGAATAGGCGCGCGGGACCTCTTGCTTGTCTGGCGTCGCCAAGGGCGCGTTCCGCATCCATCTATTGATTCGCTCAATAAATTGCCTTGCCGAATGTTGTTTCGAGGCCGGGCCAGTTTTATCGCTCCTTGGCGCGAAGCTTTTTCAGCTGGTAAAGCGCCTCATGCGCCGCGCGCGGAGAGAGCTCGTCCGGGTCGATCGCGTCGAGGGCTGGCCCGAGAACATCGCACTGCGGCGCGGGCGGGCTCGCCGCCGTGAACAAGGGCAGATCGGCTGCCTGCCGGTCTGCATGTGAAAGCCGCTCGGCAGCCTCGAATTCGGCGAGCAGTTCTTTCGCGCGCGAAATGGCCGGGGCGGGAAGGCCGGCGAGTTTCGCGACCTGGATGCCGTAGGACCGGTCGGCGGCGCCAGGGACAATCTCATGCAAGAAAACCACTTCGCCATTCCAGTCCGTCACCCGCACGGTCAAATTGACGAGCCGTTCGAGTTTTTCCGCAAGCCGCGTCAATTCATGAAAATGCGTGGCGAACAATGCCCGCGCGCGATTTTTCTCGTGCAGATGCTCGATCACCGCCCAGGCGATGGAAAGACCGTCGAAAGTGGCGGTGCCGCGGCCGATTTCGTCGAGGACCACGAGCGAGCGTTCGCCGGCCTGGTTGAGGATCGCGGCGGTCTCGATCATTTCGACCAGGAAGGTCGAACGGCCGCGCGCGAGATCGTCGGCCGCGCCGACCCGCGAATAAAGCTTGTCGACGACGCCGATATGGGCGCGTTTCGCCGGGACAAACGAGCCCATCTGCGCGAGAATGGCAATCAATACGTTCTGCCGCAAATAGGTCGATTTGCCGGCCATGTTCGGGCCGGTCACGACCGCGATCCGGCCGCCTTTGCCGGCGGAACCCGAAAGCGTGCAGCCGTTCCCGGCAAAGGCTTGACCCTGCAAGCGGAGCGCCGCCTCGACGACGGGATGGCGCCCGCCGTCGATCTCGAAGGCAAGCGAGCCGTCGACCTCGGGCCTTGTCCAATCCGAGGCTTCCGCCAATTCGGCGAGAGCCGCCGCGACGTCGATTGCCGCTATCGCGGCAGCGAGCCGCTTGAACGCCGTCTGCTCGCCGAGGACAAGCGCGGCCAGGGTCTCGAAGATCGTCTGCTCGCGGGCGAGCGCCTCCTCGGCGGCGGACGCGATCTTGACCTCGAGATCGGCGAGTTCCCTGGTCGAAAAGCGCATCGCGTCCGCCATGGTCTGGCGGTGCACGAACATCGCATCATGCGGAGGCCGCAACAGAATTTCGCCTTGCGCTTGCGGGACCTCGAGGAAATGCCCGAGAAAATGATTGTGCTTGAGCCTTAGCTGCCTTGTTCCCGCCAAATCGGCATAACGCGCCTGGAGCGCGGCGATCACACTCCGGCTTTCGTCGCGCAGCGCGCGCAGCTCGTCGAGGACGGCGTCATGGCCCGCGCGCACAAAGCCGCCGTCGCGCCGGTTGAGCGGTAGCGTTTCGGCAAGCG
>JBAUNU010000287.1:0-3386 GCA_049579405.1 Methylocella sp. | reverse complement strand
GTGCGGGCCCGCATCGTCTCGGTGGAACCCTTGGACGCCGCGGCGAGCCGGACCGGAACGGGGCTACGCGTTTTCCTGCGCGACAAAAATCCGCTGGGCGAGATCGCTCGGCATTTGCGCGCGCAAGGAGACGGTGAAGTGTCGCTGGTGCTGCTAACGAACAGCGGCGAGGTCGAAATAAAACTGCCGGGCAAATTCTCCGTTTCGCCGCAAGTCGCGGGCGCGCTCAAGGCGATCCCAGGGATTGTCTCGGTGGAGCACGTGTGATTTTTTTCAACCGGACGGAGGCGCTTATGATGAAGCTCTACTGGGCTCCGCGCACGCGGTCGCTGCGGGCTCTCTGGGTGCTCGAAGAGGCGGGCGTTCCCTATGAGCGCGTCCGGCTCGATCTGTCGGCCGGTCAACAAAAAAGCGCGGATTTTCGCGCGATCAATCCGATGGCGAAAGTGCCCGCCCTGACCGACGGGACGCTCGCGATCGCGGAGTCGGGGGCGATCTGCGCTTACGTCGCGGAAGCTCATCCCGAGGCGGGCCTCGCCCCGCCGGTCGGGGACCCCGCGCGCGGACGCTATTTGCAATGGCTGTTTTTCTCGCCGGGCTGTGTCGAGCAGGCCTTTTTGGTGAAGTCCGCCAATGTCACGGTCAGACAAGAGGCAGCAGGATTTGGCGATTTTGATAGAGTCTTTGATGTGCTCGAAGCGGCGGTTGCCCCCGGCCCTTGGCTGCTCGGCGAGCGGTTCTCGGCGGCCGATGTCATGATTGGCCTCGACCTTCATTTCGGGATCGATATCTTTAAGCTTGTTCCTTCGCGGCCCGTGCTGCGCGGCTATGTGGACCGCTGCCTCGCCCGCCCGGCGTTCCAGCGCGCCAAGGCGATCGAGGCGGCCGAGGTTTGAAATGAGCGAGGGATCACTTCAAACCAGGCCCCAGGCGAAGGCGCCGCATAGGGACGTTTGGGACGATCAAGCTCTGAGCCGGTATCCGGTCTTGAAGATCCACGCCACCGCCGCGATGCACACGATCAAGAAGGCCAAAATCATGACCAGACTAATGCCGGCGCTGATATCGGAGGTCCCGTAGAAACTCCAGCGGAACCCGCTGACCAGATAGACGACGGGATTGGCCAGCGTGATCGTCCGCCAGATGGGCGGCAGCATGTCGATCGAGTAGAAACTGCCGCCGAGGAAAGTCAGCGGCGTGACGATCAGCAGCGGCACGAGCTGCAGCTTCTCGAAACCATCGGCCCAGATTCCGATGATGAAGCCGGACAGACTGAACGTGACAGAAGTGAGGACGAGGAAAGCGAGCATGAACAAGGGGTGGGCGATCTCGAACGCCACGAACACGCGCGCGGTCGCCAAGATAATCAAGCCGAGCAGGATCGACTTGCTGGCCGCCGCGCCCACATAGCCGGTCACGATCTCGATGTAAGAGACCGGCGCCGAAAGGATCTCGTAGATCGTGCCGGAAAACTTTGGGAAAAAGATGCCGAAGGAGGCGTTGGAGATACTCTGCGTCAGCAGCGACAGCATGATCAATCCGGGCACGATGAAGGCGCCGTAGCTGATTCCGCCAATCTCGGTCATGCGCGAGCCGACGGCCGCGCCGAAGACGACAAAATAAAGCGATGTCGAGATGACCGGGGCGACGATGCTTTGCAGCAGCGTGCGCCAAGTCCGCGCCATCTCGAAATGATAGATTGCACGGATGGCGTGAACGTTCATGGCCTTGCCCTCAAGAGGCTGACGAAGATCTCCTCCAGCGAGCTTTCCTCTGTCTTTAGATCCTTGAAGTCGATCCCAAGCTCGCTTAGCTGTTTCATCAACGCGGCGATTCCTGTCCGGTCGCGTTGCGCGTCGAAGGTATAGACCAACTCGTTTCCGTTGGCCGACAGGTCCAGTTGATAACCGGCGAGTCCGGCCGGGACGCTATCCAGCCTGCGCTGCAAATGCAGCGTCAGCCGCTTCTTGCCGAGCTTGGTCATGAGCGCCGCCTTGTCCTCCACCAGGATGATCTCACCCTTGCTGATCACCCCGATCCGGTCGGCCATCTCCTCGGCCTCCTCGATGTAGTGGGTGGTGAGGATGATGGTGACGCCGGTGGCGCGCAGCGATCGCACCATGTCCCACATATCCCGCCGAAGTTCGACATCGACGCCCGCCGTTGGCTCGTCGAGGAAGAGGATTCGCGGCTCGTGCGAAAGGGCCTTGGCGATCATCACGCGGCGTTTCATGCCGCCCGAAAGCATCCTGATCTGGCTGTCTTTCTTGTCCCATAAGGACAGGTCCTTTAGCACTTTCGCGATATAGAATGGATCGGCGGGTTTGCCGAAGAGGCCGCGGCTGAAGCTCACGGTCGCCCAGACCGTCTCGAACGCGTCCGTGGATAATTCCTGCGGGACAAGACCGATCTTGGATCGCGCGGCCCGGTAGTCGCGGACGACGTCATGGCCGCCGGCGATGACGGCGCCCGCTGTCGGATTGACGATCCCGCAGATGATATTGATCAGCGTCGTCTTGCCTGCGCCATTTGGACCAAGCAGGCCAAATATCTCTCCCTGGCGGATCTCCAGGTTGATTTTCTTGAGGGCCTGGAAGCCAGAGGCATAGGTCTTGCTCAGGCCGGACACGGAGATAATCGGCTGCACGGACAGTTCTCAGGGGAATCAATTAGTGAAAAAGCACGCGCCGGTGCGTACTCGGGGGTCATGCCACGTGCACGGCGCAACCGCAGTGACGCTCGAAACCCAGTATGCGACCGCCTTTCGCCATGCAAGGACGATCAGGGGCGGTAAACTCGGCGGGAGGCGCTACTTTTTCGCCGATGCGAGGACCTTACAGTAATCCCTCCGTGGAATGTAAGATTGCGCGATTCGCGTGTTTGGCCGGATCTGGACACCGCCAAGGCATGAGGCCTATCTGCATCTTTCCGCCTTTTGCGGGGGCGTGGAGAGATCATGCAAAACACCGGTGCGTTGGCGCGAGACTGGCGCGACAGGAGGGTAGGCCGCCCCCTTCATCGTGAAATGACATTCACCCAAGCGGGCCTCGCGCTCGGGCGCGGCACGCTGCTCGCGGAATTCGAAAAGAAAGGCCGGGCGGCGGGCAGTCTCGCTTTCGATGGCGAAGTGGCGCGCGTCCTTTCGCTGTTGGCCGCCGCCTATCGCGAACCTATTGCCGGAGGCGTCATCGAAAAGATTCGCCGCGCCGGGGAAATTTGGCACGCGGGCGACAAAGCGCTGGCGCAAATCCATCTCGCCTTCCTCGGCTTGCCGAAGATCGATGAGACGGGCGCCTATCGCCTTTCCCTCGCCGGGACGGCGCTCGAAAAAGGCGTCGGCAAGCGCGATTTGATGAAGGCCTTGGGTTTTCCGCGCGCGGCGCGGG
>JBAUNU010000286.1:0-13375 GCA_049579405.1 Methylocella sp. | reverse complement strand
GAACCGGGCGCGGCGGCCGCAACGCCGAGTTCCTGCTGGCGCTCGGCGTCGCCTTGGACGGCCATCCCCGCATTTATGCCCTCGCCGCGGATACCGACGGAATCGACGGCACGGAGGACAACGCCGGCGCGCTCATCGGCCCCGATAGCCTTGCCCGCGCGGCCGCGGCCGGCATATCGGCGAAGGCAACGCTCGCCGACAACGATGGCTACGGCTTCTTTTCGGCGATTGGAGATCTGGTGGCCACCGGGCCAACCCTCACCAATGTCAACGATTTCCGCGCCGTCCTGGTCCTGGGCTGAGGCCAGTGCCCTGGCATCGTTGGATGTCCTCGCCCGAAACCGGTTTCCGATTTGACGATGAGGGTCTAGAAACGGAAAAACCTTGCGCGCGACCTCGGCTGTTGCGCTTGAGCCAATGGTTTTGCAATAGTGCAAACCGGCAAACAAATGGAGGATTCATCATGGCGGGCCGCCATTTTCTTTTCGTCCCAGGACCGACCAACGTCCCTGACCGTATCACGCGCGCCATGGTGATAGCGATGGAAGACCATAGGTCTTCCAAATTTCCCGAGCTCGCGCTGCCTTTGTTTCAGGATTTGAAGAAAGTTTTCAAGAGCGCTGATGGACAGGTATTTATCTTCCCCTCGTCCGGCACCGGCGCTTGGGAGGCATCGCTCTGCAACACGCTTTCCCCCGGCGACAAGGTTCTGGCCTCGCGGTTCGGCCAGTTCAGCCATTTGTGGATTGACCTGGCGCAGCGGATCGGCCTCGACGTCCAGGTTTTGGAGGAGGAATGGGGCACCGGCGTGAAGCCCGACAAGATCGAATCCATCCTGCGCGCCGATAAGAACCAGCAAATCAAGGCGGTGCTGGCGGTCCAGAACGAGACCGCGACCGGCGTGACGAGCGATATCGGAGCGGTGCGAAAAGCGATGGACGCCGCCAATCATCCGGCGCTGCTCTATGTCGATGGGGTGAGCTCGATCGGAAGCATCGATTACCGCATGGACGATTGGCGTGTCGATCTCTCGGTCGCCGGCTCCCAAAAAGGTCTGATGCTGCCGGCCGGCCTTGGCATCGTCTGCGCGAGCCCGCGCGCCCTCGCGGCCTATAAGAGCGCCGGACTAAAACGGGTCTATTTCGATTTCGGCGACATGATCAAGGCCAACGCGACGGGCTACTTCCCCTACACACCATCACTGCCGATGCTGTACGGCCTGCGCGAATCGCTCAAGATCCTGTTCGAGGAGAAGCTCGAACGGGTGTTCGAGCGCCATAACGTTCTGGCGAGCGGCGTGCGCGCCGCGGTCAAGGCCTGGGGCCTGCAACCCTGCGCGAAGGAACCGAAATGGTATTCCGATACGGTGACCGCGGTCGTCGTCCCGCCGGGTTTCGACGGCGCCGATGTGATCGATGCCGCTTTCCGCCGTTATGATCTGTCGCTCGGCGCCGGTCTGTCGCAGGTCGCCGGCAAGGTGTTCCGGATCGGCCATCTCGGCGATCTCAACGACCTCATGGTTCTTGGCGCTCTTTCCGGGGTGGAAATGGCGATGCGCGATGTCGGCATCGACATTAAGCTCGGCAGCGGCGTCGCGGCCGCCCAAGACTATTTCCGCTCGACCATCATGGCCAAGGAAAAGAAGCCGACAGAGCAAGAACATTTCGCCGAGCTGCACCCGGAAGGCGTCCTCAACGACTGACGCCTTGCGCCGCGTCTCGTGGTGCCGGTGAAAAAAAGGCTTTTCCCATTCGCCAAATTCGGTTACGGCGATTGGACTGCTGCATCATCCGATATCCCAACTAGGAGATTCTCCGGAATGAAAATCCGATCCCTACTCATTAGTCTCATTCCAGCCGCCATGGTTCCAATGATAGCTTACTCTCAGACCACGGGCACTCAGACCACGGGCACTCAGACCATTGTCCTGAAAGCGCCCGAAATCGACGCATGCAGAGCGAGCGGTCTCATTGCCTTGAAGGAACGATCACCAGCCGTAAAAGACGTCAATTTGGATCTAGACAGTGTGCGCGTTGTAAAAATGAGTGCAAAAATTGCAAATGTGGAGATCAAAGCTATTGTGCTCGGAGAGGTTGATGTCGAAAAGAAAAAATCTAGTAAACCGCAGGATTTTATCTGCATACTAGGTGAGAAGGGAAAGGTCTTGCTTACAGTATTCAGCAATAAGACTGAGGCTGATTAAAGCGCCATGCCAGGGCTGTCGCCCTCGCGTACAGCGCCCCCCGCTGCGTGGAGGGGCCGACGCCGCCGATCATGCGGGCGACGAGGGCCCGGCCCTTCCCTTCGGCAAGCAGGCGAACCGCCAGATCGAACTTTTCAGCCGTGAGCGCCGAAGGCCGTCCGACATGCTTTCCGCGTCGCTGCGCCGCCGCGAGGCCTCTAGCGGTTTCGGGAGAACTCCACCATGCGAATTTCTCACCAATTTCGTGTAGGTCTTATCGCTCTGATCGGCATCGTTGGCGCGTGTGTTTCGTCAGCGGCCTATGCCGACAGCGGGCGCATCCAGATTACGATTTTTAAGGCGGGTTGGTTCATCGGGGGCTCTGGCGGCAGCGGTATGCTAACGTTTCGAGGTCGGCGATATCCGTTGTCGATCGGCGGCCTTAGCGCGGGTCTTGTGTTCGGCGCCTCAGAGACGCATTTGGTTGGTCGTGTCAGCAACATCCATAACGCATCGGACGTCGCTGCGGTCTATGGGGCCGCCGGTGCTGGTGTCGCAGTTGGGCCGGGAGTTGGCGCGATCGTGCTGTCTAACGAAAAGGGCGCCGTTTTGTCGTTGAGCGGGCGGCAGGTCGGATTGATTGCCAATGTCGACCTGAGTGGGCTGGCAATTTCGGTTCGCTGAACCCGGACACCAGGACGAAGGCGCTGGTTTTTGCAACAGAGCCTTCCTCGCGCGATCACGGCGTTGCACCCGCCAGCGGGCTGCAATGGCTAATATGGAGGCGGCTTGCCGCTCATTGGCGGCCGGGAAATGACCCCAGCGAGTAAGGCAGAAGCCCAAGATGTAGCTACCCCGAGGGGCTGCGGACTTGCTTTGCTAGAGCGATTCGAGGCCACTTGGAATGCTGCAGGGAAATCTGCACTAAATCGAAGCAAAGAAAGATCACCCCGTGCAACACTCGATCGTCTTTCTCGACCGTTCGACCGTCGAGGCCAATCTGCGGACGCCGGATTTTCCGCATAGCTATAAGGAATATGCGGTGACCTCGGCGAGCGAGATCGTCGATCGCCTTCGGGATGCGACAATCGCCATCATCAACAAGGTGCCAATGCGCGAAGCGACGCTGGCGCGGCTTCCCAACCTTAAATTGATCGCGGTCGCCGCCACCGGAACCGATGTCGTGGACAAAGCCTCCTGCAAGAGACGCGGCATTACCGTCTCGAACATCCGCAATTATGCGTTCAATACGGTTCCAGAGCATGTCTTCGCGCTGGCCTTCGCGCTTCGCCGCAACCTCCTCGCTTACCGCGACGATGTGCGCGCCGGGCGGTGGCAGGCCTGCGACCAATTCTGTTTCTTCGACCATCCGATCCGCGATATGCGCGGCTCGACGCTCGGCATTGTCGGCTATGGCGCGATCGGCAAGTCGGTGGGCCGGATCGCCGAGGCCTTCGGCCAGCGGGTGCTGGCCTATGACATCCTCCCGCAGCCTGGCCTGGCCGATTTCGAAACCTTGCTGCGCGAGAGCGACATCATTACCCTGCATTTGCCGTTGACGCCCGAGACCAAAAACATGATCGGCGCGCATGAATTGCGGCTGATGAAGAATGACGCGATATTGATCAACACCGGCCGCGGCGGGCTCGTCGACGAGGAAGCCCTGGCCGAGGCGCTGGCCCAGAAAATCATTGGCGGCGCGGGTTTTGACGTGCTGACCGTTGAGCCGCCAAAGCAGGGCAATATTCTGCTCGATTTACGGCTGCCGAATTTCATCGTCACCCCGCATGTCGCCTGGGCGAGCCGCGAGGCCATGCAGATTCTCGCCGACCAGCTCATCGACAACATCGACGCATTCGCGGCAGGCAAGCCGCAAAACGTGGTGGAAGCCTGAGCCCGGCTTCCAGAGGAGGGACCATGCCGGCGGCCGACATCGAAATCGCGCAGCGAGCGGCAATGCGCCGTATCACCGACATGGCGCGTGAAAAGCTCGGCATCGGGGATGAGCACCTTGAACCCTATGGATACTACAAGGCCAAGATATCGTTGGATTATGTGGATAGCCTCGCGGACCGGCCGGATGGCAAGCTGATCCTCGTCACGGCGATCAGCCCGACCCCGGCCGGGGAGGGCAAGACGACAACCACGGTCGGCCTCGGCGATGCGCTGAACCGGATCGGCAAAAAAGCCTCGATCTGTCTGCGCGAGCCCTCGCTCGGTCCGGTTTTCGGCATGAAGGGAGGCGCGGCGGGCGGCGGTTATGCGCAGGTTGTGCCGATGGAGGACATCAACCTGCATTTTACCGGCGACTTCAATGCGATCGGCCTTGCCAACAACCTTCTCGCCGCGATGATCGACAATCATATTCACCAGGGCAATGAACTGAATTTCGATGTGCGGCGCATCGCATGGAGGCGGGTCGTCGATATGAACGACCGGGCGCTGCGGCAAATCACCGTGGCCTTGGGCGGGCCCGCGAACGGATTTCCGCGCGAGGACGGTTTTGATATCGTGGTCGCCTCCGAGATCATGGCGATCTTCTGTCTCGCCACCTCGATCAGGGATTTGAAGGATCGGCTGGGAAGGATCGTGGTTGGATATACGCGAGACCAAAAGCCACTTCGCGCGGGCGATTTGAACGCGCATGGCGCCATGGCGGTGCTTTTGAAAAACGCGCTTAAGCCGAACCTCGTGCAAACGCTCGAAAACAACCCGGCCTTCATTCATGGCGGGCCTTTCGCCAATATCGCGCACGGCTGCAATTCCGTGCTCGCCACCAAGACCGCGCTGAAATTGTCCGACTATGTGGTGACCGAGGCGGGCTTTGGCGCCGATCTCGGCGCCGAGAAATTCATCGATATCAAATGCCGCAAATCCGGCCTTCGCCCGCAGGCGGTGGTGATCGTCGCGACCATCCGCGCCCTCAAATATCATGGCGGCGTGGACCTCAAGGAACTCAATACGGAAAACCTCGATGCGTTGACCAAAGGCGTCGCCAATTTGGAGCGCCACGTTAGCAACATCCGCAACCATTTCGGGCTTCCTTGCATCGTCGCGATCAATCATTTCAGCTTCGACACAGACGCCGAGATCGCGCTTTTGAAGAGAAAAATGGCGCATCACGAAGCCCCGGTCGTCGTGTGCCGGCATTGGGCGGAAGGAGGCAAGGGCGCCGAGGAGCTGGCGCGCACGGTCGTCGAGATGGTCGCTAAGGTGCCGGGCGACTTCCACTTCGTCTATGAGGAATCGGCGACGCTCTGGGACAAGGCGACGGCGATCGCCACCAAGATCTATGGCGCGAGCCAGGTTACCGCCGATTCGAAAGTTCGCGCGCAGATCAAGCGGCTTCAGGAGAGCGGCTACGGCCACTATCCCGTGTGTGTCGCCAAGACCCAATATTCATTCTCGACCGACGCAAATCTACGCGGCGCACCGTCCAATCATGAGATTAATATCCGCGAAGTCCGGCTCGCCGCGGGCGCGGAGTTCGTCGTCTTGGTGTGCGGAGAGATCATGACCATGCCGGGCTTGCCCAAGGTGCCGGCGGCAACCAAGATCGATCTCGACGACAGCGGCAAGGTCGTGGGATTGTTTTAGTCTAGCAACCGAACCGTGAAAACGGAAATCGTTATCCGATTTCAACGGGCCGGTTGAGGATTTAGACGGGGTCCCCCTGTGCCTCGGCGCAGGATTTTTGCTGGTTCGACAGCCATGGCTCCAAGCCGTCGATATCGACATAATCGCGATCGAAGCGCAGGCCGCTGATCTGGCGGCAGGGACGGTCCGGCTCACCGAGGTCGGTGAGAACGCTCGTCGCAAGGCTGAAATCATCCCCTTTTAAATAATAGCTTGGCGCCGCGATGACAGGCAAGCCCGCGGCCCGGGCCGCCTTGATGCCATTTTCCGAATCTTCGAAGGCGACGCAAGAGCCCGCGCCGCACCCCAGCGTGTCAAGAACGAAGCGATAGACGTCGGGCGCGGGTTTCTTGCGGGCCACGACATCCCCCGCGGCGATCACCGCAAACCGGGAGGGGCCTTCTTCGCCGAACATCCCGCGCAGGACCAGATCGACGCTCCCCCGTAGCGACGTCGTTGCGATGGCGAGCCGCACTCCCCGTTCACGGGCCTCCGTGATCAAGCGGCGCACACCCGGTCTTGCTGGCGCGGCGCCGGACTTTACAAGCGCGGCGTAGCGGGCCGACTTCACCTCGTAGATCTCGGCGAAGCGGGCAAGTACCACCTCGCCGCCACGAGGTTTCCAAGCGTCGATATAATGCTGAAGACGCTCTTTGCCGCCGGTCACCTGGAGGAGTTCGCGATAAAGCTCCTTATCCCAGCTCCAATCGACCCCGAAGGCCGCAAATGCTTCGTTGAAAGATTGTCTATGCGCCTCTTCGGTTTCGGCGAGCGTCCCGTCCACGTCGAATATCAGGGCCTCAAGCGGCATCGCGGCGTCGCATTCTGGCGGCTGCCGTGCGTATTGCAGCAATATTCGCCGCATAATGCTCTGGGCCTCCCTTGAAGATGGCGGAGCCCGCGACAAAAGTGTCCGCGCCCGCCGCAGCGACGAGGCCCGCGGTTTCCGGGTTGATCCCGCCGTCGACCGCGATACGGATAGCGCGCGGGCCAATCATCGCCTTCAGTTCCGCGATCTTGTCCCCCGAAGAGGCAATGAAGGTCTGCCCGCCAAAGCCTGGATTGACCGACATGACCAGCACCAGATCGACAATGTCGAGGACATTCTGAATGCTCGATACCGGGGTCGCCGGATTGAGCACGGCGCCGGTTTTTTTGCCAAGCTCCCGGATCAGCTGCAGCGAACGATGAAGATGCGGTCCGGCCTCGACATGGACCGAGATCGAATCCGCCCCGGCTTCCGCGAAAGCGGCAAGATAGGGATCGCAAGGGGCGATCATAAGATGCACGTCGAAAGGGATTTGTGCATGCGGGCGCAAGGCGCGCACCATCGCCGGACCGATCGTGATGTTTGGCACGAAATGGCCGTCCATGACGTCGATATGAATCCAATCGGCGCCCGCGCCGGTGACCGCCCGGACTTCTTCGCCGAGGTTGGCGAAATCCGCGGAAAGTATTGACGGTGCAATGACCAGAGGCGTCATTTAATCTTGTCCGCCGTCCGCTGGATCCAAGTCGAAATCGCGGCGGGCCGGCACGTGGCGTCCGGCGAAACTCGGCCGCGCGTTGCCGCCTCCGGATCCTTACCGCGCAAGCTCATCAAATATCTCCAGCCTATTCCGCGGCGGTGCGTCGTAAGATTAGGGCGGGATCGAGGCTGCCCGAGGCATAACGCTTGGCCATCGCGGACATTGGAAGAACCTTGATCTTCGAGGCTTTTCCGGCGGTGCCGAATTGCTGGAGCCGCTGCCGGCAAACCTCGCGCATCGCGTCCATCGCGGGTTTCAAGAATTTGCGCGGATCGAATTCGCCTGGCGTCTCATGCGCGACGCGGCGAAGTTCGGCGGTCATCGCGAGACGGCAATCGGTATCGATGTTCACCTTGCGCACGCCGTGCTTGATGCCGCGCACGATCTCCTCGACAGGGACGCCATAAGTCTGACGCATGGCGCCGCCATAGGCGTTGAAGCGGTCCTGGAGTTCCTGCGGAACTGATGACGATCCATGCATCACGAGATGGATGTTGGGAAGTTTCGCGTGGATCGCCTCGACGACCCGCATCGACAAAATATCGCCATCGGGCTTGCGGGTGAACTTATAGGCGCCGTGCGAAGTTCCCATCGCAATCGCGAGCGCATCGACCTTTGTCCGCGTCACGAAATCGACGGCCTGATCGGGGTCGGTCAAGAGCTGGTCGCGGCTGAGTTTGCCTTCCGCGCCATGTCCGTCTTCCTTTTCGCCGGTGCCGGCTTCGAGCGACCCCAGGACGCCGAGTTCTCCCTCGACGGAGGCGCCGACCGCATGCGCCACCTCGACGACCTTGGCGGTGATGCCGACGTTATAATCGTAAGAGGAAGGCGTCTTCGCATCTGCATCGAGCGAGCCATCCATCATCACCGATGAAAATCCATATTGAATCGCCGTGAGGCAGGTCGCTTCGCTGTTGCCGTGATCCTGATGCATGCAGACCGGAATCTCCGGATAAAGCTCGATCAACGCCTCGATCAGCTTGGCGAGCACGATGTCGTTCGCATAGGCGCGGGCGCCGCGGCTCGCCTGAATAATGACCGGGGCATCGGTGGCGGCGGCCGCCTCCATAATCGCCAAGCCCTGCTCCATGTTGTTGATATTAAAAGCAGGGACGCCATAGTCGTGCTCGGCCGCATGGTCGAGCAGCTGCCGAAGTGTGATACGGGCCATGGTTGTTCTCCGTCACTAGATGCGGCCGGGTGCCTTGAGGATAGCCTAGTCAAGGCCTCCCGGCCATCCGGGATAAACTTTCGCGGGCAACGCGTATTTCAAGCCGGAGACCGCCCTCATCAAACCATGAGCGGAGCGATAATGCCGCGTGGCGAATATAGGCATGGATTGGTTGCCTCAGAACGCTCGCCGCCGCCGTTCGACGAGCTGTAGGACGAACGGCGTTAAAATCAACTGCATCGCAAGATCGAGCTTGGCGCCTGGTATAACAATCGAATTGGCCCGCGACATGAAACTGTCATGGATCATCGAATGCAGATAAGCAAAATCGATGCCGCGCGGTTTGGCGAAACGGATGATCACCATCGATTCGTCGGCCGTGGGGATCCAGCGCGCGGCAAAAGGATTCGAGGTATCGACGGTCGGCACCCGCTGGAAATTTATGTCCGTTTTAGTGAACTGCGGACAAATGTAATGCACATAGTCGGGCATCCGCCGCAACATAATGTCCATCACCGCTTCCGTCGAATAGCCGCGCGCGGAGCAGTCGCGGCGGATTTTTTGAATCCATTCGAGGTTGATAACCGGCACGACGCCGATCTTCAGGTCGGGATATTGCGCAATATTCACTTCGTCCGTTTTGACGGCGCCATGCAGCCCTTCATAAAAGAGAAGATCGCTTTGTCCGGGCAAAGCCTCCCAGCCGGTGAAGGTTCCGGGCGCGCACCCGTAGAACGCGGCCTCTTCGTCGTCATGAACATAATGCCGGGTCTTGCCGGCGCCGGATTCACTATAGCTGCAAAACACGGCTTCAAGCTCCGCCAAAAGGTTGCCGCTGGGGCCGAAATGGCTGAAATGGCGGTTGCCCTTCGCCTCCTCCTCGGCCATGACAGCCTGCATTCCGTCGCGATCGTAACGATGGAACGCATCGCCCTCGATAAAGGCCGCCGCGATCTGCTCGCGGCGGAAAATATGTTCGAAGGTGCGCCTGACGGATGTCGTTCCGGACCCGGAGGAACCGGTCACCGAAATGATCGGATATTTCGCGGACACGTCAGCCTCTTCTTTTTCAGCTTGGTCTTTTCAAAGACGCATGAGGCCGCGCTTGCCAAATAATGGCGCGCGCGCGGAAAATTGCGGATCGCTATGATAGCGGGCGACGAGCCCAACCGGCCCCGCCGAGCCAAAGACAAGCGGCACCCGCGCATGGATGGCGGAGGGGACGATGTCGAGAATAGGGTGCACGCCGTCGGTCGCGATCCCCGCCGCCCGTTCCACGACGAGGGCGATCGGATTGGCCTCGTAAAGGAGCCGCAGCCGCCCATGATTATAACCGGCCCGCTGATCGCCAGGATAAAGGAATATCCCGCCCCGCAGCAAAATCCGGTAGGTGTCGGCGACGAGCGAGCCCGTCCAGCGCATATTGTAGTCGCGCTTCAGCGGCCCTTCGGTTCCCTGCTCGCAATCGTCGATAAAAGCCCGGACCGGAGCCTCCCAATGCCGGTAGTTGGAGGCGTTGATGGCGTATTCGGCGCTTTCCCGAGCGATCACCGGAGCGGATATTGCCTGGTAGAACCGGCTGTCCCGCCGGTCCAGGGTGAAGATTTGGGTTTGACCGCTTCCCAAAGCGAATACGATCGACGTCTGCGGTCCGTAAATGACAAATCCGGCAGCGATCTGCGTCCGCCCTGGTTGCAGGAAATGGGTTTCGGCGCCGTTCGCCTCGGCGAGCATCGGAAGAATCGAATAGATCGTGCCGATCGAGACATTGACATCGATATTCGAGGAGCCGTCGAGCGGATCCATCGCAACCGCAAGCGGGCCCGCGGAATCGAGAACCAATGGTTCGCTCATTTCCTCGGAGACCACCGCCGCCACCGGAGCCTGCCGGAAGGCGGCGACGAACATATCGTTGGCGAGAACGTCCAGTTCCTTCTGAACATCGCCGTCCGCGTTGGCGCTGGCACGGCTCGCGCTAAGTTGGCCGGATAGGCTGCCAAGGCCAATGAGGCCGGACATTTCGATCGCCGCCGCCGCGATGGCGCGAAGAACCCTCGCGGTGGCGCCCAAGCGGGCGTCGAGAGCCACGGCTTGATCGAGATAGGCGTCGAGGGTCCCGGCAATCCGCGGCATGGCTAGCTTTATCGCTCTTGTTTGCCCCGCAATGTGACGCAAAGCCGCCGGAAATAAAAGCGAATAATATCGGGATTGGACTCCGGAGATGTCAGCCCATGTCCCATCGGCGAGGCAGCATTTTGAACCCGCAAGGACACGGGGCAGGACCGCGGCCGCGAGCCGGAAGTTCATCTTGGTGGTGATCACGGCTGGGATTAAGCTTTTGATGGACCCGCGCCCAGCCTCAGCTCTCGCTTCGGACACCAAATGTCGGATCAAATATCAACTAGTACAGCCAATCGCTACGCAGGATCGAAAGCAGCTGCGCGGACAGCATAGCGATCTTGCCGCCCTTGCCATGCTCGATCCCGATCACCATGCGGCGACTGCCGATACCGGCGGCCTTGAGGCCGAAAGAGCGGACGCAACCAGACAAACCGAACCACGCAATTTGTTCTCAGCTATGACCCCGCCTGGACAAAACTCTCCAACACCATTTTACGGCCGGCCTCGTCGAAATCGACGGTGAGCTTGTTGCCGTCCACGCTGGCGACCGTGCCGATGCCGAATTTCGCGTGAAACACCCGCGCGTCCTTCGCGAAGGCCGAACCCGCGCTCGAACTCGCGACAAGCTCCCCCTCGATCTGCACCGGACCGCGGCGCGCCCGGCTCCCTTGAGGACTCCCAGGATGGCCCCGCGTTGCCTCACCCCTGCGCTCTTTCGCGCGCTGCCAGCCAGGCGTCGCATAAGACGACCCATAGGTGTCAAAATTGGAAAAACGCGATTGTGCATAGCCACCATAGGCCGAACCGGTCGCCGCCGCGACGACTTCGACATGAGTTTCCGGCAGTTCGTCCAGGAAACGCGAAGGAATCGTCGTCTGCCAAAGCCCATGAATGCGCCGGTTGGTCGCGAAATATATTTTCGTCCGGCGCTTGGCCCGCGTGAGGCCGACATAGGCGAGGCGGCGCTCTTCCTCGAGCCCCGCGCGGCCCAAATCGTCGAGCGAACGTTGGTGCGGGAACAGCCCCTCTTCCCACCCGGGCAAAAACACGGTCTCGAATTCAAGCCCCTTCGCCGCGTGTAAGGTCATGATCGAGACGCGGGCGCCGGAATCGATGTTCGCGGCGTCCATCACCAGCGAAATATGTTCGAGGAAGCCGCCAAGATCGGGAAACTCCTCCATCGAGCGGACGAGTTCCTTGAGATTTTCGAGACGGCCCTCGGCTTCGGCGGTCTTCTCCTTGCGCCACATGTCGGTATAGCCGGATTCTTCCAAAACGATCTCGGCGAGTTCGCCTTGCGGCTTTGTTTCGATCAAACCCGACCAGCGGGAAAAATCGCCGAGAAGGTCACGCAAGGTCTGGCGCTGCCGTGGCTTTAGCTCCTCGGTCTCGACGATTGCTTTCGCGGCCTGCATCAAGGGGACGCGTGCGCGCCGCGCATGCTTGTGAAGGATCTGCAAGGCGGCGTCGCCGAGGCCGCGTTTGGGCAGGTTGAAGATGCGCTCGAAGGCAAGATCGTCGGCGGGCTGCGCGGTGCAGCGCAGATAGGCGAGCGCATCGCGGACTTCCGCGCGCTCGTAGAATCTTGGGCCGCCGATCACCCGGTAAGGCAGGCCAAGGGTGATAAACCGCTCCTCGAATTCGCGCATCTGGAACGCCGCGCGGACAAGAATCGCAATCTCATCGAGAGCATGACCCTTGCGCTGAGCTTGCTCGATCTCTTCGCCAATCACCCGGGCTTCTTCCTCCGAATCCCAGACCTCGGTGACGGTTGGCTTCTCGCCAGCTTCGCCATCGGTGAAGAGGGTTTTTCCGAGCCGCCCCTCGTTATGCGAGATCAAGCCCGCCGCGACGGCAAGGATATGCCCGGTCGAGCGGTAATTGCGTTCCAGCCGGATGATTTTCGCGCCCGGAAAATCGGTCTCGAAGCGCAGAATGTTATCGACCTCTGCGCCGCGCCAGCCATAGATCGACTGATCGTCGTCGCCGACGCAACAGAGATTTTGGCGCCCCTGCGCGAGCAGCCGCAACCACAAATATTGGGCCGTGTTGGTGTCTTGATATTCATCGACGAGCATATAGCGGAAGCGGTCCTGATAAAGCTTCAGGACCTCGGGATTTTCGCGGAAGAGACGCACGGATTCCAGCAAAAGGTCGCCAAAATCGGCGGCGTTGAGAATCTTCAACCTTTCCTGGTAGTGCTTATATAAACTCGCGCCCTTGCCATTGGCGAAAGCCGCCGCCTCGCCAACGGGCACGCGCGAAAAATCGAGGCCGCGATTTTTCCAGGCGTCGATCTGATGCGCGAGCGCCCGCGCGGGCCAGCGCTTGTCGTCGATATTTTCGGCTTGCAGAACCTGTTTCAACAAGCGGATCTGATCGTCCGCATCGAGAATGGTGAAGCCCGATTTCAGACCCACAAGCTCGGCGTGGCGGCGCAAAATCTTGGTCGAAATCGCATGAAACGTGCCAAGCCACGGCATGCCTTCGGCGACCGGCCCGGCCAGCGTTCCGACCCGCTCCTTCATTTCCCGCGCCGCCTTGTTGGTGAAGGTCACGGCGAGGATTTCATGCGCGCGGGCGCGGCCCTGGGCGAGCAGATGCGCGATTTTGGTGGTCAGAACGCGGGTCTTCCCGGTGCCCGCGCCGGCGAGCACGAGAAGCGGGCCGTCGATCGCCTCGATCGCTTCGCGCTGCTCGGCGTTCAGCCCGTCGAGATAGCGGCGCGCTCCCGCC
>JBAUNU010000285.1:0-2284 GCA_049579405.1 Methylocella sp. | reverse complement strand
ACCACCGCCCGGCTGGCACGCGCCGGCACCGCCAGCGCCCGCCGTCGTCCTAAGCATTATGCCGGCCGGTGCTGGGGAAAAAATGAAGCGGAACAAAGCACCTCGCCAAGAGTGTCACCTGTCCGGCTCCGTCCCGCCCGCGTTCACCTAGTCTTTAGCTAGCGTCATTCCGCGGGCTTGATGCCGAGCCTTTGCAGCTTGGCCTGCGGACTGGCGTAGGGCTCTTGCAGATCGACATTCCAATAGCGCAGATCCTCGAGCTTGATTTCCGTTCCGGTCACCGCGCAGCGCACGAAAGTGCCGGGGCGCAAAACCCGAAATTCGCCATTGAGATATTCGATCTCGGCTTCGCCCGCGGAGAGCGGGCGGCGTTCATAACGGTTCATCGGCGTCTAGGCTCAATTCGAACAAACTTGCTAACAATATAACGCGGCTTCGCCAAATACGCCACCATGTCCGGCAAAACGTCTGGTTCGGTGCAAGCAAATACTTGCCGGCGATGCGGGAAAAGTGCCGCGAAATGCGGGCGACGCATGTTCGAAGTATTGGACCATGGGGTCCGCTTGGCGTTTATCGACGAGTGGCCGGCGGCGGGACGCTGCGAGCCGATCCTTCTCATTCATGGCTTCGCCTCGACCCATGCGGTAAATTGGGTTCTCCCGCAATGGGTAAAGACCTTGACCGAGGCGGGGCGGCGCGTCATTGCCTTCGACAACCGGGGGCATGGCCGCAGCGAAAAATTTCATGACCCCGCCGCCTACGCCATGCAGAAGATGGCCGAGGACGCTCGCGTGCTTCTCGATCATCTCGGCATCGCGACGGCCGATGTGATGGGCTATTCGATGGGCGCGCGGATCGCCGCCTTTTTTGCCAAGGAGCATGCGAGCCGCGTGCGCTCGATGATTCTCGGCGATCTCGGCCATCATCTTGTCGATCGCGCCGGGCTTCCGCTTTGCCATTGCCGAGGCAATGGAGGCGCCCTCGCTCGCCGGTCTCGTCGACCCGCCCAGCGGATGTTCCGCGCCTTCGCCGAGGCGACCAAAAGCGATCTCAAGGCGCTGGCCGCCTGGCGCGCGGGGTGCCCGCCAAGTTCTGAGCGAGATCGAAGCCGGCGAAATCGATGTCCCCGTACTGATCGCGGCCGGAACCAAGGAGATGTCGCCGGCGACCCTCATCAACTCGCCGCTCTGTTCAGGCGGGCGCGCGCGGTGGATATTCCTGGCCGCGACCACAATCGCGCGGTAGGAGACACAGTCTATAAGGATAGCGTATTAGAATTTCTCTGACAGCGCCCCTGATCGTCTTGCCCTGGCGGCTTATATCTTCGCGAGCGCGTCAAACGTGGCTCGCGCGAGTTTTTCCGCCGTGCTAATGACGGCGCAACGGCGGAGGGGACCAGGAGACGCTCATGATTTCCGTCAAGGGAACGGCAAAGGTCGTCACGCTTGCCCGCACCGATCCGGTGTTCGCGCGGGTGCGCGCCGAGGCGGAGGAGGCTGTTCGCAACGAGCCGGACATCGCCGGTTTTATCTTTTCGGCGATCCTCAATCAGGAATCGCTCGAAGCGTCGATCGTCCACCGGCTGGGCGCACGGCTCGCACACCAGGCCTTTCCGGGCGATCTCATCGAGCAGGCCTATTTCGATGCCATCGCGGGCGATCCTTCGATTCCCGAGGCCTTCCGCGCCGACATAGCCGCCGTGGTCGACCGCGATCCGGCCTGCACGCGGCTGATCGAGCCGGTGCTCTATTTCAAGGGGTTTCACGCCATCGAGACGCATCGCCTGGCGCATGCGCTCTGGACCGCCGGCCGCCAAGATTTCGCGCTCTATCTCCAGAGCCGCTCGTCCGAGGTGTTCCAGACTGATATTCATCCCGCGGCACGGATCGGCAAAGGGATTTTCCTCGATCACGCGACCGGTCTCGTCGTTGGCGCGACCGCGGTGATTGGGGACAATGTTTCGATGCTGCAAAATGTGACCTTGGGCGGCACCGGCAAGGAGCGCGGCGACCGCCACCCGAAGATCAAGCCGGGTGTGCTGATTGGCGCCGGAGCCAAAATTCTCGGCAATATCGAGATTGGCCGTTGCTCGCGCATTGCGGCAGGTTCGGTTGTGTTGCATTCGGTGCCTGACAACAAGACGGCGGCGGGCGTGCCGGCGAGAATTGTCGGCGACGCGGGATGCGCCGAGCCCTCGCGCGTCATGGATCAGATCCTTTCTCTCGCCCCGGTCGACGAATAGCTTGATTTGAAGTCAACGTTGTCGCCCGCGGACGTTTCTGGC
>JBAUNU010000284.1:0-2431 GCA_049579405.1 Methylocella sp. | reverse complement strand
GACCAGATCGGTCCCGATTTGGGTCGATAACGGAAACACCGGTGCTTTATATCCCATTTACACCGCATATCCCATTTACACCGCATATAACGGCGGATCGCCCCGGCCTTTGGCGAAAAGCTTTAAGCGCTCTAAATTTCGTGCATAGGAGCGGTCTATTGCGAAACCGGCGACCCCTTTTCCCTATCATGCTCTGAACTCCGGTGCCGGTTGCGAGGGGTGCGCGTCCGTCAGCCGGAAGCGTTTGACGTGTGGCCGGGCCAAGATCATTCCTTGAAGCGGTAGCCCACGCCATAAAGCGTCTCGATCATTTCGAACTCCTCATCGACGACCTTGAATTTCTTGCGCAATCGCTTGATGTGGCTGTCGATCGTGCGGTCGTCGACGTAAACCTGATCGTCATAGGCCGCATCCATCAAGGCATTGCGGCTCTTGACGATTCCGGGTCTTGTCGCGAGCGCCTGGAGGATCAAGAATTCGGTGACCGTCAAGGTCACAGGGTCATTCTTCCAGGTGCAGGCATGGCGCTCCGGATCCATCTTCAAAAGGCCGCGTTCGAGGATTTTCGCCTCGGATTCCTTCTGCGTTCCGGGATCCTTGGGATTGGCACGGCGTAGAATGGCCTTGACACGCTCGACGAGAAGGCGTTGCGAGAAGGGTTTGCGGATAAAATCGTCGGCGCCCATTTTGAGCCCGAACAATTCGTCGATTTCCTCGTCCTTTGAGGTTAAAAAGATCACCGGCACGTCGGATTTCTGACGAAACCGGCGCAACAACTCCATGCCGTCCATCCGCGGCATCTTGATATCGAAAATCGCAAGATCGGGAGGATTGCTCTTCAAGTCGTCGAGCGCCGTCGATCCGTCCGTATAGGTCTGCACGCGATAGCCTTCTCCCTCGAGGGCAATCGCCACGGAATCGAGGATGTTGCGGTCGTCATCGACCAGGGCAATCGTTGGCATGAACGGTCCTAATTTCGAATTCGAGCGCCACGATCACGTTTCCGATGGGCTTGGCAGAAAACCCCTTGAACCGTTGCCGAGGGTTTTATACCTTTTGCAGCGAATTGCGTCGGCGCCTCGTTGTTAAAGTGTCCCTCGCCGCGACGGGGCGCGGCAAAACGTCGAATTCAGCATCCTTCCAAGATCACGTGGAGATACCCGTCTATAAAGGCGGCGAACGCCGCAACCTCCCTGAACTTAATGAGCCCTGAACTTAATGAGCCCTGAACTTAATGAGCGCTGGCCAGGGCCGGCCTTTTCACGAACGGTTACGTCTGCTTTGGGTTGGAGAAGAGAACCTCGACTCCCATATCAAGAAAAATGCACGGCTGAAATAAGGCACGCTGAAATAAGGCACTTTGGACACCCTTGTCGCAATGTCCGGTTTTTCGCAACTAGGCCTTTCTTATCGATGCGGCGCCCTTGCCGCCGCGAGCTGGCCGGAATTCGGGCAAAAACTTTAAAACCAAAAAGATCATACATTTACAAATAGCATAATTGGCAAAAAGGTGCGCGCTCCGTGGGCTGGGTTTATCTTCCCTCCCCTCGATCCGGCAAAAAGGCGGAGATAGTAGCGTCAAAGGCCACAGGTCGACGGAATCGGTTGTCTTCCGGAAAAATCCGTCTTCAGACCTGACTTGCCGGGCGCGGCCGCGCGAAGCCAAGCCGCGCGGCTTACGCGGGCGAATTGATTCAGCGGACTCGGATGCCAATCCAAAACGCCGGCAGCTCGGTGGAAACAGGCCCGGAGCGATACCGGAAGGGCTGCTTGGAAAGCCTTTTGGGACCTAATTCTGGCAGATTAAACCGCGCATCACATAGACACGCCCGTCGGGACCGACCATGCGGGTGACCTTGACGCAGTCCTCGTCCTCGCCGGCCGCCGCGCGGCCAAGCTGAAACGCCGGACCCTTGCCAAGGGGCGCATAGACCGCTTTCGTCTCGCTCGTCCTTTGCGCGGGACTAAGAAACTTCGCTTTCAGGGTGATCGGGGCCGCAAACACCGCCGCTCCAAGACAGGAAACCCCAATCCCCGCCATGGCATATTTGAGAGCCTGCTTTCCGATAGCTTTGCGCGACTTGATCATCTGTCCTGTCCTCCCCCCGGTGAGCTCGGCGGGGCATAATCTTTAGAAAAAATCCGGCTGGGCCAGTCCAGAAACGCGGGCCATCTGAAAAGGTTGCGCTGGATAAAATAGAAATTGAAAAAATTAAAGCCCCGCCTTTTTTAGCGGGGCTTTGCGCTAGCGGCCCAATTTCAGTAGCAGGCCTGGACGGGCTGATAGCCGGCAAAATTGCCCCAGCTGTCATAGGCCGGCCGATTTTGCACATAGCATCGGCCATAATAGCCCGGCCCATAAGCATAGGCGGATCCGGCGAGCGCGCCGAGCGCAAGGCCGCCGATCACGCCCGCCGCGACTGGTCCGCCC
>JBAUNU010000283.1:0-11055 GCA_049579405.1 Methylocella sp. | reverse complement strand
GGGATAGGCAACGCCCGTCGCGAGGCGGTTCGGCGCATGATTCAAAAAGCCGGCGAGAAATATCCCGGCGAAGCCAACGCCGCAGAGCACAAAAAGGACTCGGTCGTGCACCTTCGGCATCGAGGCGATTTCCGCGTGCGAACCAGAAGCCGGGGCGAAAGGCTTATCGAAAAAGCCCTTGGACGCGGAAAAATTCCCTCGCCACGATGCCTGGATCATCGCCTTCGACCGCGACTTTTTCGTTCAAATCGCGCAGGCTCGGAAGATCGAGTTGCGCGAAAACGGGCCTAAGAATATCGGCAATTTCCGGATAGCTTGCGAGGGCTGCTTCCCGTATCACCGGCGCTGGCGCATAGACCGGCTCGGCACGGCGCATATCTTCGAGCGCACGGAGGTCGAGGGCCTTGAGCGCGCCGTCGGTCGCGTATGCCATCGCGGCATTGACGCCGGAAATTCCGTCCGCCGCTGCTTTCATAGTCGCTGAGGTTTCGCCGCCCGAGAGAACGAGGAGCTGGCGGGCCGCAAGCCGGAAGCCATAGACTGCTTCGAAGGCGGGAAGGCCGGCGGCACTCTCCACGAATTCCGCCGAAGCGGCGAGTTTGACGTTATTGCCGTCGCGCACAAAGCGGGCGAAATCCGCCATGGTCCGCAGATTTTGTACCCGGGCCAGCGATTCCGGGACCGCGATCACCCAGCTATTGTCGGCCGGAGCTGGAGTGAGCCAGACGAGACGGTTTCTTTCATAATCGAGTTTTTTCGCACGCGCGTAGCCGGCCGCCGCGTCCTTCCAGACATGATCGCCGTCTTCATGAAAGAAAAAAGCGGCGTTGCCGGTATATTCCGGGCAAAGGTCGATGGCACCGGACAAAAGCGCCGCCCGCAGAATCGAGGTCGGGCCGATCCCTAGCCGGTTTTCCGTCGCGATCTTGGCCTCCGCAAGAGCGAGCAGCATCATGTGCCCGAGGAGTCCGCCTTCGAGATCGAGCTTGGAGCCAACGACAACCGGCCGTGCTTCGGCGCTCGCTCGCGCTAGCGTGGATGCGGCCAGTCCGGCCAAAAACAGGCGCCGCGTCGGGTTGCAAAGCCTCTCATGCGAGAATGGGAGTGGGAAAAGGCTAGGGGTCATGGCTTACGCCCGGCGGGCGGGCCTTCTCCCGCTCGGCGACCAGGTTCAGGCGAAATGCCGGAGAATAACAGCGTTTTCCATGGCCGGCGATATCGATGTCCCACCTGCATCGGAAAAGCTCTCGAATCGCCCGGCGTCTTTGCTTGCGTCGCACCAAAGCTCGCGCAGGCCGGCAATGTCCGCAATGCGCTCAACCTCGTGTCGCGCGGCCAAATTCGGGATCGTCCATGCAAGCGACCCAAGAGCCGATCCCAAGGTGAAGGTGGTAGGCATTTTTGCGGCTTCGAGCCACAGCCCGATCGTCTATCCTGTTGCCCTCGTCGCGGCCTCGGCAAATACAGATACGGCATTTTTCGTTGCCTATTTAGCGTCCCAGGCAGCAACCAGAAAATTGGTCACTCACAAATTTGGGTTGACCAGGATTCAGCCATAATCCGCATGTTACGCTCGTTCAAACGTGGCTGTTCATGGCGACCTTGCCGTGTGGAGTCGCCCGGACTATGGCCCGGTGCGCCGTGAATACCGCCTGGCAGCCAGAGAGGGGCCGGCCGATCGGCGCGATTGGCAGGAATAGAGGACATGCCTTGGCGGGACTTGGAGGAGATCCAGTAAGGCCCCTGCCGGCCATGGGGCGGTTTGGCACCGTTTCCACCGAGTTGGTCTCTGGACACGACCGCGCGCTGATCGTGCGCCTTTGCATTAGCGTCTGGTTTCTCGTCCTGAGCGCGACATCCTTCAGGGACGTCAACGGTCTGCTTGAGGGCATCGCGGCCGGCCGGGCCGGCTCGGGTGCCTGGCCGGCGCTGCTCTCGGGAGGGTGCATCGTCCTCTTCTACACGATCATCTTCTGTATCGTGCTGCTACGGCCAGAGCCGATCAGCCGGGCCGAGGGGCTCGGGCCGGCTCTGCTGACGATGGCCGGCACCTATGCCGCGTGGTTGATTCCTTTGCTGCCGCGCGGCCCGGAACTGCCGACGCTCTATGCCGCATCGGCGGCGATCGTCCTCATCGCCGAGGTGCTGATCGTCTACACACTCCTATCCTTGGGCCGGTCGTTCAGCCTGATCCCCCAGGCGCGCACGCTCGTCACCAACGGCCCTTACGCCATCGTCCGGCATCCGCTCTATCTGGTCGAGGAGGCCGCGGTTGCCGGCGTGCTGTTGCAATATGCCTGGTTCGCGGCGCTGCCGTTCCTGGTAGTGCATGTAACCGTGCAGATCAGGCGGATGCAGCTCGAAGAAAAGGTCCTGCAAAAGGCTTTTCCGGAATATGCCACATACGCGCGGCACACGCCGCGCCTTATTCCCGGTGTGTGGTGATACCCTGTTCTCCTTGGCGCATCAGGGCCGCGAGTTGTTGCCCGGGAAATTTACCGGCATCGCCGGATGACGACCTCGGGCGGCGGCCAAGATATTTCTGGAACAGGGTTTCGAAGTCTTGTCGAAGTGATCCTCGCCCCATGTCAGAAACCGGTAGTGCCCCGGTTTGCATTTCAGCAATGTGCCATTTTGCGGACTATTGCGATTTTTTCTGTTCCCTTGGCAGGAGGTAAGCAGGCACAATGACCGCCCAATGCCGGTTGATCATGAGCGCGCTTGGATCCAAAATATTTTTCCGAAATTTCTGAATACAAAGGCAGCCGATGTTCCGCGTCCGCGATCTTGCGTTATTATCCGCTCGCGAAAATCTTTTGATTCGAATTGAAAGACGTCAATGAAGAGCTGGCAGGAACTAGAAAGCGAGGTCCGGACCATAGCGAGCATGACGTGGCAAAACACGTTTCACTCCGAGTTGGTACATGGCCGGCAAATCGATGCCTATGCAAAGCTAAACGCAACACATGCGATCGCGATTGAGGTAACAGAAGAAAAAAATGTAGGAAAGATTCAAGGCGATCTAAATAAATTAATACATGTTAGAGGCACGAATTTTAACAAAAACTATGTTCAAACTGATTGTTTCTGCGTAACGGTTTACGAACCGACTGTTGCCATGCGCAATGTTGGTAATACGGTAAACATATCTGTGATGAGTATTAACGAATTTAGAGCAATTTATATTCCAGCAGATAAGTATTTCTCGAAGAGGAAAACGCTTCCATTTGGCAGTGCAGTCGATCCAGAGAGCGGTGAAAAGGACGAAAAGCTTTACGCACCTGTTAGCTTCTTATTACAGGCAAGCTCAGAAGCAGATTCTAGCGTGGTTATCGATCATCTAAAACATAAGAGGCCGGTAATTCTGACTGGCGAATACGGTACAGGAAAAAGCAAATTTCTCGAATGGATTTTTGGAAGACTGGTGGACACCGCTTGGAACGAGCTAAATTTTCCACTCTCAATTGATCTACGAAGTTGTTGGGGTCTTCGAGATAGATATGAAATAATTCGGAGACACTTATTCGACCTCGGCCTGCCTGAATGTGTTGAGCCGATGAATAAAGCATACAATGAGGGATTACTGACCTTACTTATTGACGGTTTCGACGAAATGGGGATACAGGTCTGGACTGACAATTTTGATGACCTTAAGCGCTTGCGTGCTGACGCATTGTCTGGTGTTCGAGATCTTATCTCGCACAATAAGGGCGGCCTAATTGTAACAAGTAGGGATCATTATTTTGATAGTGAAGCAGAAATGACGTCTGCGCTTGGCCTAGCAGGGAAAAATACAATTATTATAAGATCTAAGGCTGAGTTTTCTCATGCTGAATTGGCCGATTTCTTGGATAAGAATAATTTCAATGTCGAAATTCCTGAATGGCTTCCACGTAAGCCGCTTACTTGTGAATTGTTCATGCGTATTTACGATGAAATTCCAGAGGACAAGAGAGATCAAGCGGTCGACAACGCACAATTCTGGAACTTAATCTTAGATGCAGTTTGCGGGCGGGAGGCAAGAATCCACCCTTCGTTCGACACCTATACGATTCGAGCGATCTTAATTGAGGTGGCGGCTGTCACGCGCAGCAAACTTGATAATTTCGGTCCGATATCGCTTGCTGAGATACAGCGATCCTATGAGAAAGTAGTAGGACATACTCCGATTGATCAAGCGAGTGTTCTTCTGCAAAGGCTGCCCGGCCTAGGTCGAACGTCCGCCGATACTCAAGATCGTCGTTTCGTTGATACGTACCTGCTTGACGGACTGCGAGCTGAGCACCTCATACTGGTTTTGGAGCGGTCAGTTCCTCACGAGGTCGATCATTCTTGGAATAATGCATTGGGCGAAAACGCCATCGCAATCGCGAGTGCGAAATTGTCCGAGCTTTCGCTCGTTGAGACAGCGCTTTCATTCTGTGTCAAATATAAAGCATACCACAATCAGACCTTATTGATGGACCTTGTCAGCTGCATTCTAGCGACGAGCAATCTAGAAATAGACTTTCGTGGTATCGAAATCACAGACGCGTATGCTTCATCGTTGGATCTTTCTGGAATGCGAATATCGAACTTATATGTTGCCGATTCCATCATAGCTAAGTTGGTCGTTGTGGGAGCGCACGTCGAAGACGTCGCATTTAATAAGTGCACGATTGACTTTCTCGAGGGTATTTCCAGCGACAGCGGAAAGCCAGATTGGCTGCGCGATTGCAAAATCGAACGGTTCTCGTCGGTTGCCACTACTTCTCGGATACGTGCCGCTAAGCTTGATCCGGCTCATAAAGTGCTTGTGACAATCTTGCGAAAAACCTTCTTTCAAAAGGGCGCTGGGCGAAAGGAGGAAGCGCTGACACGAGGTTTGGGGCGGCTGGTTAAACCTGGCGTGACACAACACGTCATTGGAAAGCTGATAACTGAAGGATTGCTGAGCTCAACGACGGGTAACGAAGGTCCCGTATTTGTTCCCAATAGGGCCCAAACACAAAGGGCCGGCAGGATTATATCTGAGCTGACTTTCTCAAAAGATCCGATATGGGAATACGTCTCGACGCTCTGATTTCACAAGTCAGGGCAATTTGTTTTGGTTGGTTCCATAACGGCACCTACAGATATAGAAAACCATAAGTCTTTATGTCTGCTTTGGGTACACAGCCTCGGCCGGAAGCAGAAAATCAAACTGAGACATTACCCAAAAACCCACATTGAAATTGAAGGAGTTCATGTTTGGCGGATCTATCGCCAGCGGAATGGACGGCGATCTTTCTGTCGTTGAAAATCGCCGTCGCCGCGACAATCGCCAGCCTTCCGTTTGGCATTTTTGTCGCTTATGCGCTCGCGCGCTGGCGTTTCCCAGGCAAGATCATCCTAAACGCCGCCGTCCATTTGCCGTTGGTGATGCCTCCGGTCGTCACCGGCTTCCTTTTACTCGTTCTTCTCGGCAGAAAGGGCGTTTTCGGCGCCTTCCTCGCCAACATCGGGATCGTCTTGTCGTTTCGCTGGACCGGCGCCGCGGTGGCGTGCGCGGTCATGGGATTTCCGCTCATGGTCCGCGCGATGCGGCTTTCCTTCGAGTCCATCGACCGGCGTCTGGAACAGGCCGCCGGAACGCTCGGCGCCAATCGCCTGTGGACGTTTTTTCTCGTCAGTCTGCCGCTCGCGCTGCCCGGCATCACAGCTGGCGCTATTCTCGCCTTTGCCCGGGCGCTCGGAGAGTTCGGCGCGACAATCACCTTCGTTGCAAATATTCCGGGCGAGACCCAGACCATCGCGTCGGCGATCTATAGCTACACGCAAGTGCCCGGCGGCGACGCGAACGCCATGCGTTTGACCGTCGTCTCGATCGCAATATCGTTCGTTGCGCTGGTTGCCTCGGAAATCGTCCAGCGGCGGGCCGGGAAAATTCTGGCAAGCCTCGAATGATCGAGCTCGATGTCGCTCTTAAGGTTGGAACCTTCGGCCTCGACGTGGCCTTCCGGAACGGCAAGGGCATTACCGCGCTGTTTGGCCCTTCCGGCTCGGGCAAATCGCTCACGCTCAATCTTGTCGCCGGGTTGATGCGCCCTGACCGGGGAACCATCGAGCTCGACGGCCGTGTTCTCGCCGATAGGAAACGCGGCGTTTTTGTCGCCCCGCACCGGCGCCGCATCGGCGTTGTGTTTCAAGATTCGCATCTTTTTCCGCATCTGAGCGTGCGGCAGAATCTGCGGTTTGGCCGCTGGTTCGCGCCGCGCGGCGAGCGGGCGATCGATTTCGATTCGGTGGTGGAGATTCTGGCAATCGGGAAGCTTCTGTCGCGCCATCCGGCACGATTGTCGGGCGGCGAAAGGCAACGGGTGGCCATCGGGCGGGCGCTTCTTTGCGGCCCAAGGCTTCTCCTCTTCGACGAGCCTCTCGCCGCGCTCGACATGACGCGCAAGCTTGAGATTTTGCCGCTTATCGAACGGTTGCGCGACGATTTCGCCGTGCCGATCGTCTACATTTCCCACGCGATCGAGGAAGTCGCGCGGCTTGCGGATTTCATCGTTGTCCTCGACGCAGGCCGGGTCAAGGCAACCGGTGGTCCCGGCGAGGTTTTTGGCGCGCTCGGCCGCGCCAGCGCCGGGTCCCGGTTTGACCGCATCTCCGTTCTGACGATGAAAGTTTGCGGCGAGAATGCCGCCTATGGCCTCACCGAGCTGCAGCATCCGGCCGGCACGGTGTGGCTCGCCGGTCCGGCCGGGCCCTTGGGCAGGCAGGTCCGGATTATCGTCAAAGCGACCGACGTCGTGCTTGCCGCCCGTCCGCCGCGCGATCTCAGCGTGCGCAGTTCTCTCCGTGGACAAATCGGGTCAATCGAAAAAAACGGCCCTTTGGCCGCCGTGGAGATCGTGCTCGAAGGGGAGGGGCGCCTTTATGCCGTGACCACGCGGCACGCGCTCGACGAGCTCGGGCTCGATCGCGGGGCGCGGCTGTTTGCTTTGATCAAGACCAGCGCGCTCGACGAGCGGCAGGCTGCTGCAATGCCGCGTGACACCTAGAACGGAACCAGATCGAGTGTGGCTAGCCGCTGTTGGCTCGACAGCCGGGTTGGTCATCGATTGGCGCCCGGAACGCGCCGGAAAAAAAGGCGGCATCGACGGTGCCAACGCCGCCGACGCCGCCGACGCTTCGTTGGCGATCTGGCGGACCGCCCGCAAGGGTGACCCCGCAGGGGCGGAATAGCCGCGGGAAGAGGTCCGCCGATCCCCGCGATTGCCTTCATTAAAAATTGGACAACGTATGACACATCGGTTACGGCTTGGCTGGCCGCGATGCCGCTATTCGGAATGAGTCTTGTTTTCGACGGGGTTGAGGGACAATGGACGTTCCAAGCAAGGGACAACGGGTTTTAGGGGGAATGCGGAAGTGGCGCTTCGCGCCGCTCCGGCCATGCCTCCGCCACTGAAGATGACTTGGGATCGGCGCGGCCTAAAAGGTGCTATCCAAACACGGAGGAGTAGATGCGGCGCTCTTCCGGCACGTCTAACCAACTACGAAGAGAAAGAGTATTATGGAAACGTCAAGATTGTGCTATTTCTCCGTTCCGGTATTGATCGCCGTGTCGATGCTATCCGGATGCGGCCGAGGTTCCGGTCAACCCACCAACATTTCATATCGCCAAGTCGGCATATGCAAAAGTTTTACAGCGGCATCGGGCCCGGTCGTTTCGAAGGCTGACGAAGGCTATGCCGTCTTCAAAATCGAAACCGTGGACAATACAAAGTCCAACAAAGCTTTCGCTTTCGATCCGAAGCTTCTTTATGTGGACCAGTCCACGCCGGAGCAACACGCCAAGCAGTTGTGGGAATGGGACCGCCGTTACGCATCCATGGATGCGAGGTTCTCGCAGGGCCTAGGTGTTTCGTCGGCCCCCGAAACGACGATTCCGGCGGGCGGCAAGCTCGACGTAAATGGTTATATTTTCATACCACTGGGCATAAACAATCCATCGCACGGACCGGAGGAAAATAAGTTTGCCTTCCAGCTTTTGCACGACTCTGGGACCTCCGAGAACACCGCGAGTGGCCAGATTCGCATCTCGGAAGGGATTGTCTTTAACAAAATAAATGCCGCCGACACTAAAGGGACTGTGGTGGAAAATTGTAAGGAGCTAGCCCTCAAATAGCGTCGGGGGCGGCCCCAGGGTCGGACGACCGGCGCCTGCGCCCAAGCGCGGGAAGCCTGCCGGCAAGACCGCAGGCAGCTAGATCGCCTGGACAAAAACCGCTTTGTTCCGGGGCGGCGTGTGCGCCTCCCGCGGCGAGGATCCGGGAACGTCACGCTCCCAAAGGACGATCCGCGGACCTGCATCGCATCCGTGATCTGGCCGGCGATGCTCTCCTCTGGGTTCCCGTCAGGCCTTCGCCTTGTCCTTTGCGCGGGATATTGGCTTGCCTCCGGAACCTTCCGGATAATCCTTCCGCCCGCGTGGCCGCCGTGCTAGAGCGTATTTCGCGTGGTCCCCGGCCCGGTCTCTCTCCTGTCGCCCCAAAATTCTCATGCAAACACGCATCGACCGCCGCTTCGAAGAGCTTGCGCGGCAAGCCCGCGCCGCGCTCGTGACGTTCGTGATGGCGGGCGACCCCGATCTTGCGACGTGCCTTGCCATTCTGAAAGCCCTTCCCAAGGCGGGCGCCGATGTGATCGAGCTTGGCATGCCCTTCACCGACCCGATGGCGGACGGCCCGGCAATCCAGGCGGCGGGGCGGCGCGCGCTTGGCGCCGGAACGACTCTCGCCAAAACGCTGGCGCTCGCCGCCGATTTCCGCAGCGACGATTCCACAACGCCGGTGGTGCTCATGGGCTATTACAACCCGGTCTATGTGTATGGTGTCGACGCTTTCCTGCGCGACGCGAAGGCCGCCGGGGTGGATGGTTTGATCGTCGTCGATCTGCCGCCGGAAGAGGACGTGGAGCTTTGTCTGCCCGCGCTTGGGGCAGGGCTGAATTTCATCCGCCTCGCGACGCCGACGACGGACGTTGCGCGGCTGCCAGCCGTCCTTGCCCATACCTCGGGCTTCGTCTATTATGTCTCGATCACTGGCATTACCGGTGCGTCCGCTCCCGAACTTGCCAAGGTCGCCTCGGCGGTCGGGCGCATCAAGGCGCATACGAGCTTGCCGGTCGCGGTCGGCTTCGGGGTGAAGAATGCCGGAACTGCCGCCGCGATCGCCGCCCACGCCGATGGGGTGGTGGTCGGCTCCGCTATCGTCGACGTTTTGCGGGCCTCGCTCGATAGCAATGGCAAGGCAGCCTCAAATAGCGTAGAAGCAGTGGCTGGTGTCGTCGCCGATATCGCAATGGGCGTGCGGGCGGCGGCGCCCGCCCCGGCCTAAACAGCCCGCAACAATCCCGCAAGAACAGACGCCGTCGCAAAACGGGATGGCCATAATTGGATTGCTTATGAACTGGATCTCCAATGTTGTCCCGCCCAAGGTCAGGTCTCTGCTCCGCCGCGAGACCCCCGAAAACCTTTGGGTCAAATGCCCGGAGTCCGGCGAACTCGTTTTTCACAAGGATCTCGAAGCAAACTTTTTCGTCGTGCCGGGCTCCGGCTATCACATGCGCCTCGCCCCCAAGGCAAGATTGGACAATCTTTTCGACGACGCGGCGTATGAAGAGATCGCGACCCCGGACGTGCCGTTGGACCCGCTGAAATTCCGCGATGTCAAGCGCTACACCGACCGGCTCAAGGAATATCGCTTGAAAACCGGCACGTCCGACGCGGTGAAGCTCGCCTTTGGCAAATTGCAGGGCATGGACATTGTCGCCGCGGTGCAGGACTTCGGTTTTCTCGGCGGCTCGCTCGGCATGGCGGCGGGCGAGGCCATCGTCACGGGCATGGCGGCGGCGGTCGAGCGCCGCACGCCATTCATCATCTTCACGGCCTCGGGCGGCGCGCGGATGCAGGAAGGCATCTTCGCGCTCATGCAAATGCCGCGGACCACGATCGCCGTGCAGCGTCTGCGCGACGCCAAGCTTCCCTATATCGTCGTCCTGACCAATCCGACGACGGGCGGCGTCACGGCCTCCTATGCCATGCTCGGCGATATCCATATTGCCGAACCCGGCGCGGTCATCGGTTTTGCAGGCGCCCGGGTGATCGAGCAAACCATTCGCGAACGCCTGCCCGAAGGCTTTCAGCGCGCCGAATATCTCGAGGCCCATGGCATGATCGACATGGTGGTAAAAAGGCACGACATGCGCGCAACGCTCGCCCGCCTTTGCGCTCTGTTGACGCGGACCCAGCCCATCGAGCACGCCGCCGCCTGAGGGCCGTGCAGCAAGGCCATCATGGATTCGCTGGACGCGCTCCTCGCCCGCCTTTTCACTCTGCATCGCAAGACGATCGAATTGTCACTCGGCCGGATCGAGCGGCTGCTTGCCGCGCTCGGCTCGCCGGAGAAGCGTCTGCCGCCGGTCATTCATGTTGCGGGAACCAACGGGAAAGGTTCGACCATCGCTTTCATGCGCGCCATTCTCGAAGCGGCCGGAAAGCGCGTTCACGTCTATACCTCGCCGCATCTGGTGCGTTTTCACGAGCGCATCAGGCTAGGCGCGGAAGGCGGCGGACGTCTCGTCGGCGACGGCGCACTGTTTGCCGTCTTGACCGAGTGCGAAAAGGCCAACAAAGGCCAACCGGTCACCTTCTTTGAAGTCACCACCGCGGCGGCATTCAAGCTTTTCAGCGAGCATCCGGCCGATTATCTGCTGCTGGAAGTTGGCCTCGGCGGACGGTTCGACGCGACCAACGTCATCGCGCATCCGCGGGCCACGGTCATCGCGCCGGTTTCGATCGATCACCCGGAATTCCTTGGCGCGACGGTCGATAAAATCGCTTATGAGAAGGCCGGAATCTTCAAACCCGGCGCCCCCGCGATTGTGAGTAACCAGCAAGACGCCGCTTTGGCCGTGCTGGAGCGGGAAGCCAGCCGCGCAGGCGCGCCGCTGATTGCCGCTGGCCGGAATTACGAAGCACGGGAAGAACATGGCCGCCTGGTCTTCGAGGACGAGCGCGGCCTTCTCGACCTG
>JBAUNU010000282.1:0-8900 GCA_049579405.1 Methylocella sp. | reverse complement strand
GGGCATGAGCACGCATCAGCTCTGGCGTATGCTCGGCTTTGGTTCCTATCGCACTGCATGGTTTATGGCCATGCGTATCCGCGAAGGCATGGCGGACACAGGCCATAAGGGCAGCGACGGACTTGGCGGCGCTAACAAAGTGGTCGAGGCCGATGAAACCTATGTTGGCGGCAAAGCCAAAAACCGCGCCTATAAGCCGGAGCCACAAAAGCACATTGTCATGTCACTGGTCGAGCGCGGCGGCGAAGTTCGCTCATTCCATGTCAAAAATGCTACCGCAAAGACGCTGCGCGAAACCGCCGTTAAGACCGCCAGCCGCAAGTCCTATCTGATGACAGACGAAAACGCCGCGTACGCAAAGCTCGGCAAGGAATTCGATGGCCACGGAACCGTGAATCACTCAGCCGATGAATATGTTCGCTTAGGTGGCTTCGTCCACGTCAACAGCGCCGAAAATTATTTTTCCATTTTCAAGCGCGGCGTGATTGGAACCTATCATCACATCAGCGAACAGCATTTGGACCGCTACCTCGCAGAATTTGATTTCCGCTATAACAATCGCTCTGGCCTTGGCATTGAGGATGGAGAACGTGCGGCGAAGGCCCTAAAGGGCATCAAGGGCAAGCGTCTCACGTATCGCATACCTGACAAAGCCGCGCACACTTAAGCAGAAGGCGCGTGCTTTCACGCACTGGCGCCAACAGAAGGCTATGAAAAAATAATGACGACTCTGCGAATCGAATGTCCGTTATGCCACGACATCTTTTTTGATTCTCCCGCTGATCCGAATTCCGAGGAAGACTTGGCCGGGCGGACCTGCACTGCCTGCGGGCACATTCTTACTCACGAAGATATCAAACGACAAATCGAGACATACGCTGCCGCGCGTCTCGAGAAAATTCTTAAAGGTGAGGGCTCCTAGCCGCTTTAATTCCTCATCAAACGAGTCTGTATCGAAAATAATTTCCGAATGGTTTGATCTGGCGTCTTTTGCCTTACGCTTGCCGATCTTCATTTCCTTATGAGGCTTCGGCCGCGTCGTCACGAAATGCCGGACAACCTTTTGAAATTCAGGATCTTTCGTCGGATCGGGTTTGTTCGCCATGACCAAACATGACCCTTTTTGCAGTCCTAAGCGTCGTCTTGCGCGCGGAGATAATCACGCCAGAAAGCTTAAAAAGCGAGTCGCTACCTTCCTTGAAAACATACCATACGAAAGAGTTATTGAGAAAGACTCTGATGGCTTTGAGCTTCATAAACTCCGAATGGGCAAGCCTGTCCCAGACATTTGCACAGACTACGCCGCCGAAGCTCTTGAAGCTCTGCGGTCCGCACTCGACCAAACTGGATATGCTGCTGCGGTTCTCGCAGGGATTACCAAGCCCAAGAACGCCAAGTTTCCTTTTGGGGATACTCCCGCGGACGTGGAGAACGACATTCGGCGTGGATGCAAAGATTTGCCTCCTGATATCGTGACGCTTTTTCGATCGTTCCAACCGTACAAAGGAGGGAATGACGCCCTTTGGACCCTGAACAAGCTCCGTAACGCTACACATACCATTCTCGTCCCTATCGGGACTGGTGGCGGCGGGGTAACCATCCATCATTTGAGTGGATCTAATTTTGAAATTCCCGTCCCAATATGGAACAGCGAAAAAAACGAGATGATAGTTGCCAGGGCATTCCCTGATGGTCGTCTTAATTACAATTTCGATATCACCATTTTCATAGCTTTCGGCGACGTTGATTTTACCAAGGACCCAATTTCTATTGCATGTTTCTTCCCGATGATCGCCGAGGTCAAGCGCGTCCTTAGCGCTACAGAAGCGGAGTGCCGCCGCCTTGGATTTATCACTTAGAGCAGCGGCAGCCGCCGCGCCGGCCTGTCTTTTTGACAACTACGCCCCAAAATTTGTTCAGTAAAGTGGATAATTGCCCTTATTCCGGGTTCATCACTGGCCTTCATGCTGAGGATCAACTGCTCTCCGTCAGCCCAGACGATAGTGAATACCTCGTCCAAGCTAATATAGACGGCAAGATCCAATATCGCTTTGTGTATATAAGCCCGACTCGTATTGATGACGCGATAGATATACGCCTTAGTTATGTCAATAATAAAGCAACTCCTGCGCCAGACGGCGAGGGGGTTCCTACTCTGTTAATCTTATTTAAGCTTAAGCCGGGTCAAGCGCATTACAAGTTCGTTGTGGATCCAACAAATGGAGCGATGGTGGTGCCCGTTGACTGGAAGCCGTCATGAACCGGATATGGATTTTGTCAATATTTTGGTTGGGCATAGGCACTAGCGCCTTGGCCGCCGGCTGCCCGGCAGACGTGACTACGCGGTTCCCTGCCGCTCAATCTCGCGTTCTGTGCGGGGAGGAGGCTCCAGACTACAGCGGTACTAATTTGGGATATTTGCCGCAGGGACGCACATGCATAACAAAAATGGGGTCTTGCCCGCTAAATATTGGGGGGCCGCAGGGTGCGCCATGCGAGTGCTCCTTGGAAGAAGGACGAGTTCCGGGTTTCATTCAGAAATAGTAATTGGCTGACAACCGGCGCCTTCACCTTGTGCGAATAGGCGTTAAGATGTGCCGTGACCGGCGCCTTTCTTCTGCTGAGTAAGCCGTAACGACGCTTAACGGCGTCGAACAGAACAGAGCGCCGGAGCAAGACAGGCTCGATGACATTATTCAATGTCAGCTATTGGCGCAACGCGGAAGGGCGCTCTCTCTTCGGCCCGCTTCCATTGCGTCCGCTTCGCGGACCGCAGCGCTCGCAATGGAACCTCGGCCCTCATCCCGACGGGTGCTCCTAAAAGAGCGCGTCTCGAAGGACATACAATCATATGAGCTTTTGCGTCCATCCCGACGCGCTCACCGCGAAAACTGTTTGTATTTTAGCCGGTGCGGGATCACGCTGTCGATGCCGAGGCGGCGCTTCTTGTCTTCCTCGTAGGCGGCGAAATTGCCCTCAAACCATTCGACATGGCTGTCGCCTTCGAAGGCCAGAATATGCGTGGCAATGCGATCTAAAAAGAACCGGTCGTGCGAGATGATGACCGCGCAGCCCGCGAAATCGATCAGAGCCTCCTCCAGTGCGCGGAGGGTGTCGACGTCGAGATCGTTGGTCGGCTCGTCGAGCAAAAGGACATTGGCGCCCAATTTCAGCATTTTGGCGAGATGCACGCGGTTGCGCTCGCCGCCCGACAATTGCCCAACTTTCTTTTGCTGATCCGGGCCCTTGAAATTGAACGCAGATGTATAGGCGCGTGAATTGATCTCGCGCTTGCCGAGAGTGATCACGTCATCGCCGCCGGAAATCTCCTCCCACACGTTTTTCTTGCCGTCGAGCGCGTCGCGCGATTGATCCACATAGCCGAGCGTGACCGATTCGCCGATTTCGATCGTGCCCTTGCAGGGCTTTTCCTCACCGGTGATCATCCGGAACAACGTGGTCTTGCCGGCGCCGTTCGGGCCGATCACGCCGACGATGCCGCCGGGCGGCAATTTGAACGAGAGGTCGTCGATGAGCAGCAGGTCGCCGAAACCCTTCGAGAGATGTGAGCACTCGATGACATGATTGCCGAGCCGCGCGGCGGCCGGAATGACGATCTGCGCCGCCGCCGCCCTGTCGTTCTGCTTGGCGACGAGATCCTCATAGCGATGGATACGCGCCTTGGATTTGGCTTGGCGCGCCTTGGGGCTCGCCGCCATCCATTCGGCCTCCGCTTCGAGCTGGCGCCGGCGCGCCTCCTCCTCGCGGCCTTGCTGGGCAAGACGTTTCTGCTTTTGTTGCAACCAGGCGGAATAATTGCCTTCGTAGGGGATGCCGCGGCCGCGATCGAGTTCGAGAATCCACCCCGTTACATTGTCGAGAAAATAGCGGTCGTGGGTGACGATCAGGATCGCGCCGGGATAAACGCGCAGGTGTCCCTCAAGCCAGTTGACCGTCTCCGCGTCGAGATGGTTGGTCGGCTCGTCGAGGAGCAAAAGCTCCGGCTGTTCGAGCAGCAGCTTGCAGAGCGCGACGCGGCGGCGCTCGCCGCCGGAAAGTTTTCCGGCCGCCGAATCGCCGGGGGGACAGCCGAGCGTGTCCATTGCCTGATCGACCCGCGCATCGAGGTCCCAAAGGCCTGCAGCCTCGATCTCGTCCTGCAATCTGGTCATTTCATCGGCGGTCTCGTCGGAATAGTTCATCGCGAGCTCATTGTAGCGGTCGAGGATTGCCTGTTTCCCGGCGACGCCTTGAATCACATTGCCGTGTACATCCAGGCTTTCGTCGAGCGGCGGCTCCTGCGGCAGATAGCCGACGCGGGCGCCTTCAGCGACGAAACCCTCGCCCGAAAATTCCTTGTCGATCCCGGCCATGATCCGCAAAAGCGTCGATTTGCCCGCCCCGTTGACGCCGAGGACGCCGATCTTGGCGTCGGGATAGAACGAGAGGTTGATATGTTCCAGGACCTTTTTCCCGCCTGGGTAGGTCTTGCCGAGCCCTTGCATGTGATAAACGAATTGCCGCGCCATGGAGCTGGAATCTTTCTGCCGGAAAACCTCGATGCGAAGTGTTTAGCCGCGTAGCGAAGGACGGTCCAGGCCGCAGCCTTTTTTCAATCGATTTCCTGCAGGAAAGAATTACTCAACTGCCCGACTGGTCTGCGGTAGACCACACCGCGTTAGACGCACTCGCTCGCGACCTCACGCAAATTTTCGATCGCTTCCCCACGGCCCAAACGCCGAACGAAAGCCAAACCGAAGACGATCTGATCTGGCCGGCCCTCGCGCGGCTCGATTGGACAGCAAGCCTGTGGCAGCAAAATCTCGCCGCACGCGGCCGGATGCTGAAATCGACCTGTGAGAGAAGAATACGGGCTAAGCTTAGCCGAAGGTGCCGCCGCCCTTGGCCGCACCGTCGAGCCGCCTAAGGTACCAAATTTCCGCGCGATCCTACTCAGCTAAAGCCCAAATGTATGCGTGCTCGCTCAAGACGGCGCCTGCCGGGTCCTCGATATCGGCGGCCTGCCGGATTACTGGCTACCTCCGGCCTGGTGACCGACGCGCGCGTATCAATGTCCCTGCTAAATCTCTGCTACCCCGGCGACAAATATAGTTCGGAATTCGACTGGAAATTTGAGCGTCTCACGGGGGACGCCCGGAATCTCGACGGTATCGCCGATAAATCATTCGACGTGGATCACGCCAATTCTGTCATCGAGCATGTCAGCCGCTGGTCCGATATGTGTGCCGTGGCTGGCCAGGCACGCCGCGTCGAGCGGCTCCATTACGTGCAGACCCCTTACTGGGGTTTTCCGATCGAGCCGCATGATCGTACGCCCTTTTTTTGGGAATTATACGCTTGATTCCCTCAGCTTTCCAAGCTAAGCACTTATCGTGGTATATTTCGAAAGGGAAAGCGTGATGAAACCCATTGCAACCACGATTTCACCCACGTTTGTCCAGATGCGCTTCGCCGATAATCCCGACCCGGAGCAGGCGAGCGAGTGGCTCGACTTCCAAGTACCGTTAGAAAATTTGAAAATAATGGACCAAGCCGAGGGTCACGCCGTCGGGAATCCGAATAACCAATGTCTCGGAGACATCCGTCGAGCAGCCCTTCGCTATGTGCAAGCATTAATAGCCGACGAAATCCGCCGCTCTTTATCTCCTTGAGGTCTTCGAAGCGGTCCCATTGCCGCATGCGTTCCTTGAATCGCAATTCTGCTTCGTGAGGATTCATTTCAATAGAACTCAGAAAAATTTCTCGCCATAGCTCTATTTATATACTCATTCTTCGGGACCAACATAAACAGGAGGTGGAGGTTGGTTGATGCTGAATAGCGTTCGCGCCGTGATCTTTTGCTCGATTAGCCGCAGGATAACTTCCAATTCCATCTTTGCCTCACCTTGCAAACCGAGACAGGTGGCAATGCCTGCCGTGTCGGTACTGAGGCGCTTTGCCATAACCAAGCGATGCCCTTCTTTCGTCGGTTGCAGGTTGTAGGCGTGGAAGTGCATAGGGTCTGAGACTCGCGCCTCGATTAAATGGTCGAACGTGAATTCTTTTGTCATGTAATCGAGAAGCCGATCCTGAACGACCAGCACCAAATGCTTGTTGAGGCTCTCGAATGTCTGAATTTTGTGATGAAGCTGAACCAATATCGTCTTAGCTGTCATCTTCCAGTTCATGCCATAGGACTTAGCGTTTTCAAGATCGGCACTCGGAATATCGTTGAATCCTTTGCTGGCAAGGAAGCGCTGTCGTTCCGGCCAGACTGTGCCCGTCGTATCGAGCGTTTGCAGTTCGATGCCGACGAAATCACGAACCTTGCCGTTGCGAACCGACGCAAGAACATAGTCAATGCTTCCACCCGGAACCGTGATTTCTGACACCATGTGCAGTTCATTACCCGGCTCATGACCGGTCAATAGATGCAGACAGTCAGTAAAGATTTGACGTCGTTCTAATAACCGCAGCGGGCAAATGATGATTGGTTCTTTGCCATATCTCACCGTGCACGTGCCGATTGAGATTTCTGGCTGGCTCTTTCGAACTTTGTAGCAGCGGCGGTCGACAAACGGGCAGTGTTGAGCCTCCACTACGGCATGCCAATCAGGGTTTTCAGCCCCCGTCGTGTCGTAGCCGAATAGGTCGATGATTTTTGTCATGAAAGATCGGTCAGAAGATCGGCTAAACGCTTCCGCGTCACATCAGCGTAGGCCGGGGAAATGTCGATCCCGATTGCACTGCGGCCTAGCGCCTTAGCGACCGCGAGCGTTGTACCGGTGCCGCAAAACGGGTCGAGTACCACGCCGCCGCAAGGACACGTAGCAAGAATAGGGATAAGGCACAGGTCTGCCGGATAGGGCGCAAAATGAGTTTCGCGCTTTTGTGTGTCCTCTGGCAGTATGTCCCATACATCCGACGGTTTGCATCCGTTCGGGTGATACTTGAGAAAATAGAATCCTTTACACATAATCTCCTTGGCGCGGCCAGAGACCTTCGTACTGTCTGAATGCGTAGTACGTTGTTGCCCCCTGATAATCATTCGGAAATCAGAAAGCCGCTTTGCCCGAACGTCGTCTAGGATGGCATTCAGTGCTCGGAGCGCGTCAACTTTCTCGGCAGGCGAGAGCGCCGTCGAAAGTTCGATTTGACGTTTGTAACGGATGCCGGAAACCCCCGTTGCCGAGACAACGGAACCATTGATGACCTTCGATTCCTGTGGTTTCGAGCGAATTGCGTCAACATCGTAGAAATAGCTTTTCTGCTTCACAAAGTGGAAGACGTGCTCGTGGACGTTTCGAAGCTTGTCGCGAGCGTTGTCTGGCGAGCCCTTCACCTTGTTCCATATGACGTCATTCCGCAGAATCCAGCCACCGTGATCGATAAGGTGCAGCGCCACACGCCATGGCACGCCAACCAAATTCTTTGCGTCGTAACTATCTCCGATGTTGAGCCAAAGCGACCCCTCCGGCTTAAGGACACGTTTTACCTCTTGAAGCACGCTGCAGAGATCGGCCACGTACTCATCGCACGTTGGCTCCTGTCCGATGCCGCCTAACTCGTACTCGCGATGACCCCAATACGGCGGCGACGTCATGCACACGTCGACGATCGCTGCGGGCAGCGTTTTGAGCACGTCGGTCGCATTGCCGGAAAGCACTCGGTAGGTCGACCTTGCCGAGGGTACTGTAAGTGGAGGATCACACCGAATCACTTTCATTCGGCGATTATGAGTCTGAATCGATGAATTCGCAATTTTTACTCTTTGGTCGATTCTCCGTGATTTATATTCTGCTTTGATGACAAAATACTCTGCATCTTTTTTCGTTTCCGTGCTGCCTTGGTTTTAGGCTTCGGCCGATAGGCGAGCACCTTGGCAACCATCGCGTCCAGCGCCTTCGGGATTTCCGGCTTTTTCATGCAATCAAGTCTTCATATGTCAGGCGCTTGCCAGCGGCCGCGCCGATGAGACTCTCCAGTCGCGTGAGCGTGTGGTGCTTCACGTTCCCCTCGTTCAGGCGGAAAGTGAACTCGTCAACGTAGCGGCCCAAGTGCTTCTTGCTGGCGTGGTGGTAGACGCCGATTAAGCCGCGCTTGAGAACCGCGAAAACGCTCTCGACGCCGTTCGTGGTCACGCCGTCGCGAACAAACTCGCTTTCGCTGTGATTGACGGTATCATGCTCGAAGAACAAGTCGCCGATACCAGCGTATGCCCCGGCTTCGTCGGTATGCAAGGTCGAACCGATTGCTACGTGCCGGAAGATTTCGGACTGAACGGTCTCCATATCAGTGCTCATAAGCGGCACTGCGAACGTTGTGCCACCTTTCTCGCGCATCCCTAGAACCGCCGTCTTTCCTACCGTGCCGCGACCGGCCTTTAGCTTCTTGTGTTCGTGCTTATTGGCCTCAATTCCACCGATGAATGTCTCGTCAATCTCCACGATGCCCTGAAGTTTCTTCAGTTCGGGGCCGCACGCTTCCCGGATGCGATGTAGCATGAACCAAGCCGACGCCTGCCGGATGCCAATCTCCTTCGACATCTGCAGGCTGGAGATTCCCTTGCGGGCCGTCAGAAGGAGGTACATCGCGTAAATCCACTTGTGCAGGGGAATGTGGCTCCGCTCGAAAATCGTGCCGGTGCGCACCGTGAAGTCTTCCTTGCACTGGTTGCAGCGGTAGAAGCCGTTTTTCCGCGTCGTGATTCGCTCGCCCATGCCGCATACCGGACATTTGGGGCCTTCCGGCCACAGGTTCTGTTCTAAATAAATGCGGGCAGTCTCTTGGTCCGGGAACATCGCGAAAAGCTCGAACGTCGAAATGGTGCTCTTGCACATAAGATTTACCTCCTATTTATCGAAGCAAACCTAGCATAAAAGAGCGAGGGAGTCAAGCGT
>JBAUNU010000281.1:0-4944 GCA_049579405.1 Methylocella sp. | reverse complement strand
AGCTGGAACGGTCCGAAGGACAGCCTGATCAGGCGGTTGACTTGAAGCCCGAGATGTTCGAGCACGCGTTTGATCTCACGGTTCTTGCCTTCGCGCAACGCCATCGTTAGCCAGCTGTTGGCGCCCTGCGCGCGATCGAGGGTCGCCTCGATGCCGGCATACTTCACGCCATCGAGTGTCAGACCCTCGCGGAGCCGATCGAGAATGGCTTGATCCGTTTCGCCTTTTGCGCGGACGCGGTAACGCCTGACCCAGCCGGTCGCGGGCAGTTCGAGGACCCGCGCGAGCCCCCCGTCATTGGTGAGCAGCAACAGCCCTTCGCTATTGATGTCGAGCCGGCCGATGCCGACGACGCGCGGGCCGGCCGGCCAATGCTCGCGAAGATAATCGAAAATTGTCGGCCGGCCCTGCGGATCGCGCGCGGTGCTAACGAGGCCGCGCGGCTTATGAAACAAAAAGAGCCGGGTGCGGGCGCGAGGGGCGAGCGGCTCGCCGTCGATGGCGATCTTGTCATCGCGCCGGACGTTGACCGCCGGGTTGGTGAGCGCCACACCGTTCAGGGCGACGCGGCCTTCGCCGATCCAAGCTTCCGCCTCGCGCCGGGAGCAGAGTCCAGCCCGCGCCATGACCTTGGCGATGCGTTCTCCGGTTTCGTGGCCATTGCGCGGCGCGGCCTCGTGGCTTAAGCGCAAGGGCCGATTAATGGCCCCGTCCACGAAATCTTTCTTGGCGGCCGTTTGGCCTCGCGGCTTTTTGGGGGGATCGGGTCGCGCCCGCGCGCCAACCGGAAACCGGCCCGCGTCACCGCGGCGGGGACGCTCTTTCCCTGGATGTTCGCGCATAGGTCCTTGATAGACTATCGGCTATAAAGGGCAACGCATTCTATCCTCGCGGCCCCGCTTTTTCACCATGATCGCTTCGGCGTGGTCGCGCATCGTCTCTATCCATTTGTTTTCTCGCGTGATCCTATCCAAACAGTCTTCAACTTCTTAAAGTCACGATCCCGAACCACATGTTTCGGCAAGCAAGGGCTTTCTTGAAATGCAACTGCGCGTCATTTATCGTTTTAGGCGTTCAGCATGCTGCCTCCGGCGGACCGGCCGGGCAGGGAGGCGGGCTTCGGGCCGATCGTCAAGCGCGAAACGGTTATCTCCTTGCCGCGAGTGACTCATCATGAATCCAAACTTCCCCGAGAGGTTGTTAGAGGGCGAAAAACAGTTTCAGCTACTGGCCGATTTCGTCCCGCAGTTGATGTGGCTAGCGAACGCTGACGGATGGATCTACTGGTATAATAAGAGGTGTTACGATTACTCCGGGACAACAGCCGAGCAGATAGCAGGCTGGGGCTGGCAAGTCGTGATTGATCCCGATGCATTGCCGGCGGTGATGGAAGGCTGGACGCGAGCCATAGAGAATCGCGAGCCATTCGAAATGGTGTTTCCGATCAAGGCGGCCGATGGAAGCTTCCATCCGTTCCTGTCGCGCGTTCAACCGTTCAAGGACGATCAAGGAAGGGTGCTTCGATGGTTTGGCACGAACACGGATATTTCCGAGCAAAAGCGAGCGGAAGAGCGCCTTCAGCTCCTTCTCAACGAGCTCAATCATCGGGTGAAGAATACCCTCTCCACCGTCTCGGCGATTGCAAACCTCTCGTTGCGGGAATTGCCGAGGGGATATATCGAGACGTTCAATGGCCGCCTCGTGGCGCTATCGCGGGCGCATGATTTGCTCACGCAAAGGAATTGGGAGGCCATGGGCCTGCGTGAGATCGTCCGCCAATCACTTGCTCCTCTTCGCGGGATGTGGCCGGATGACCGGCTCGCGATTGAAGGACCCCACGTGCTCATTCCGGCCGACCGGGCCGCCTCGTGGTCGATGGCGCTCCATGAGCTTTCCACGAATGCGCTCAAACATGGCGCTTTCAAAACGAAAGCGGGCAAGGTCAATATCGAATGGGGTGTGCCTGAGCAGGGGCGACTGCGCTTTTGCTGGAGCGAACATGGAGGCCCGCCAGTAGCCGTACCCATGCACCGCGGCTTTGGCTCACATCTGATCGAAAGCTTGGGGCGCGAATTGGGGGGCAGCACAAACATCCTGTTCGAGCCTGGCGGATTGATTTGCACGATCGATGTCCCGGTTCATACAACGCCGAGCCGGTGATGGGCGCTTGTGTTAACGCACTTGCCGCAACGTGCCGCGCGGCCTAGCGTGCTTCGATGCGAGGGGGCTGACATGAAGAATCATGCCGCGATGCGGCCCAAGGAAAGCGATCCCATGTCTTGCGCGTTTTATGAAGCGCGCGGCGCATCGGATCGCGGCGAGGTGCCAGTCGGCGCCGTGATCGTCCGCGATGGCGCGATCATTTCGCGCTCGGGCAATCAGATCTTGCGGGACGAGGATCCAACCGCGCACGCGGAGGTTTTGGCGATTCGACGGGCGTGCCGCGCCGAAGCCTCCGAAAGGCTCTCCGGCTGCGATCTTTACGTAACGCTGGAGCCTTGCGCCATGTGCGCGGCGGCGATTTCCTTCGCCCGCCTGCGGCGCCTCTATTTTGCCGCGCCGGACCCAAAAAGCGGCGCGGTCGAGCACGGCCCGCGTTTCTTCGCGCAAACAACCTGCCACCATGCGCCGGAAATCTACGGCGGCATCCGGGAAAGCGAAGCCGCCGCCATGTTGACCTCTTTTTTCACGACACGGCGATGAGTGTTTTAAAAAGAGCAATGCATATACCCTCGCCAATTCTATCTTGTGTCAAATGCGGATGCCCCGCGCAGACTTATTGCAATATGACATCGGCTGGCGCGCTTGACAGTCGAAGGGGCAAACCCCTAAACGAAAGAAAGTCCGGGCCACCGCCGCATGACCGTCAAGCCAAAGCTCCATATCCTCCTCTGCGCGCCGCGTGGTTTTTGCGCAGGAGTGGTGCGCGCCATCGATGCCGTGGAGGAAGCGCTGCGGATCCATGGCGCGCCGGTCTATGTCCGTCACGAGATCGTGCATAACAAATATGTCGTCGAAGGACTGAAGGCCAAAGGAGCGATTTTCGTCGAGGAGCTCGACGAGGTGCCCGATACGGAACAGCCGGTGGTCTTTTCCGCGCATGGTGTGCCAAAGGCGATTCTGGAAGACGCCGTAGCGCGCAAAATCTTCGCGATCGACGCCACCTGCCCGCTGGTTACCAAGGTCCATCGCGAGGCCGAACGGCATCATCGCCAAGGCCTCCAGGTCCTCCTCGTCGGCCATGCCGGACATCCGGAGGTCGTCGGCACCTTGGGGCAGCTGCCAAGCGATTCGATCGTATTGGTGCAAACCCCGGAGGAAATCGAAAACTTCCGGCCAAGGGACGAGAAAAATCTGGCCTATGTTACGCAGACGACGCTCTCGGTCGATGACACGCGCGCGATGGTCGCGGCCCTGACGCGGCGGTTTCCCAATATCGTAGGGCCGCATCGCGAGGATATTTGCTACGCGACGACCAACCGGCAGGAGGCGGTGAAGCGCGTGGCGCCGGCTGTCGATGCCTTGCTCGTCGTCGGCTCTTCCAATTCGTCGAATTCGCAAAGGTTGAAGGAAGTGGCCGAACGCGCGGGATGCAAGCTCGCCCGTCTCGTCTTGCGCGCGGAGGACGTCGATTGGGATTTGTTCAGCAATATCTCCTCGCTCGGAATCACGGCTGGCGCCTCGGCGCCCGAAATTCTCGTCGAGGAAATCATGGATGCTTTCGCAGTGCGCTTTGAATTGCACGTCGAGACGGTATCGACGGCGGACGAAAGCGTATTTTTTCCGCTCCCGCGCGAATTGCGCCAGGTGGTGGCAAATCCGTAAAAATCAAAGGCAAATGGAGCGCTTAGTGGACGAAAGGACTCCAATGGTTGGACCTTGGCTTTTGTTTTCCGCAGGGTCGACGATGGTTGACTGCTCGTTGCCGCGCCTCGATGATAAATCACAAAATATTAAATAGGGTGGAGGGTATCATGGAACAGAATCACTGTTCGATCGGACGTTTGGCGCCATCCAAGGTCGGTCAGCTCGCTCCGAGAACCTCTTTAAAGTTGCAGCGGATTGGCAAGGACCGCCATATACTCAATGTTCTGCCGCCTGTCCTCATGAACTCCAGACATGCACACTTAACCAAGGGCATACGAGTCGGCATCGGTGTCCGCAAGGCCACGAATGGCTGTGAATCGCGCACATAGGCCAAAGGTAAAAGTTTCGGACCGTATTGACACGAGTTTCAGCGATCCTCATCGCGGGGCCGACAGCGAGCGGCAAGTCGGCCTTGGCGCTGCGGCTCGCCCGCGCCCTCGGCGGCGCGGTGATCAACGCCGATTCGATGCAGGTCTATCGCGATCTGCGCGTGCTGACGGCGCGCCCAAGCCCGGAAGATGAGGGCAAGCTTCCGCACAGGCTCTATGGCCATGTGGACGGCGCGATAAATTATTCGGCCGGGCTTTGGCTAGCAAGTGCTTCCGCTGCTCTCAACGAGGCAAGGCGCGAGGGGCGCTTGCCTATTTTTGTTGGCGGCACGGGGCTTTATTTCAAGGTCCTAACGCAAGGGCTTTCGGCGATCCCGCCGGTGCCGGAGGACGTGCGCGCGAAGGTGCGTTCCCGCGCAGCGGGTGTTCCGGCCGCCGACCTCCATGCCAGCCTCCTGCACCGCGACCCGGCCTCCGCGGCGAAGGTGCAGCCGAGCGATCGGCAACGCATATTGCGCGCGCTCGAAGTCTTCGAGACGACCGGGAAAAGTCTCGTCTCTTTCCATGCCGCGCGGATGCCGCCGGTCCTCGATGCGACGGAGGTTTTCGCGGTATTCCTCGCGACGGAGAGAGAGACCCTGAAGGCGCGGATCGATGCGCGCTTCGACGCCATGCTCCAAGCCGGCGCGTTGCAAGAGGCAGCGGCGCTTCGCGCGCGCCGCCTCGACACGGCGCTGCCGGTCATGCG
>JBAUNU010000280.1:0-2076 GCA_049579405.1 Methylocella sp. | reverse complement strand
TTTGTTATGAACTGCCAATCGCGATGCCCGCGATGAACACCAAAACGCCCCCGACCACGACTTGAAACGCGGCTGCAAGGAATGGCGTATCCATGAATCGATGGCGGATAAAGGAGATGATGGCTAGCTCCACCGCGACCACGCATATGGAGATGAGGGTGGCGACGAAAAAATCGGGGATGAGATAAGGCAGCGTATGGCCAAGGCCGCCGGCGGTCGTCATCGCACCACAAACCACGCCACGCAGCACGGGCGCGCCGCGTCCCGTAAGAGAGCCGTCGTCGGACAGTGCCTCCGCAAATGCCATGGAGATGCCGGCACCGACCGAAGCCGCAATTCCGACCAGAAAAGTCTGCCATGGATTATGTGTCGCGAACGCCGCCGCAAAAAGCGGCGCAAGGGTCGAGACCGAGCCGTCCATCAGCCCAGCCAGGCCCGGCTGTACATATTGCAGCACGAACAAGCGCCGCGAAGTCGCGTCCTCTCTCGCGCGTGCCGCCTTGGTCAGGATGGTTTCACCGAGCTTGTGGGCGAGGCTCTCGTGTTCGTCCTCCGCGTCCGCAAGCGTGTCCAGCAGCTCCCGGATTGACGAATCCCGCGCCGACTGCGCGGCCTTGTGATAAAACCTTGCCCATTCGAGCTCCATGGTTTCGGCATACTTTCGCACCTCATCGAGACTGAGAGGCCGGGTTAGCCAGAGCGGTTTGCGTTTAATGAAACCCTTGACGTCCTGACGGCGGATCAGCGGCAGAAAATCGCCGAATTTCGACCGGTAGAGGTCGAATAACATCGTGCGATGGCGCACCTCCTCGTCGGCCATCTCGTCGAAGACCTTTGCCGAGGCAGGATATTGCTCGCGCAGTCCCTCGGCAAAGCCGCGATAAATCTTGCTGTCTTCTTCTTCGGAGAAGATCGCGAGAGCAAGGATCTCCCGTTCGGAGAGATCGATAAAGCGCTCCATGTGGACCTCGTGACTGATCCATTCGATGACCAGATTTCGAGGCTGAGATTGGCGCTTTGGACGAGCCTTGGCAAGGCCGAAGCATCGCCGTGGCTCCGGCACACCAAAGCCCGGTGACATCGGCGGGTGGAGCGGCCGACAACGCCGGTTTTGTTGGCATCCAAACGCACCGCTCACCTGGTTTTTGATTGAACATATGACAACCGAACGCCTTACGCCGGCGCAGGACCAGGCGGCGGGCGCAGTTCTGCGATCAGCCGGAGGATATCAGCGAACAGATTTAGTGAGGTGGCGGCCCCGGCGATCTGGAAGGCGGCGTAGCGGGGCGGCTAACGACCTTCGCGCGGCCTTGATAATACCGGCTTGCCGGCGCGATCTTGCTCAGGCGGCGAGATCGGCGACCACCGCGTCGAGCACCGGAAAGCCTTCCGCGCTCACCCGGATGCGCCCGCGCGGGGTACATTCGACCATGCCGTCGGCGATCAGCGAGGCGACCCGGTGGGGGTCGAGGCCGCGCCCGGACATCGCTTGAAACGCCGCCGGTTCGATTCCTTCCGCAAGACGCAAGCCCATCAGCAGAAACTCGTCGCCCTGCTCCTCCGACGACAAATAATCGTCCTCGACCAAGGCATGGCCTTCGCTCTCGACCACGGTCAGCCACATTTCGGGATGGCTTTCCGTCGCTTGCGCGCGGCGGCCGTTTGCCGTCAAAATCCGGCCATGCGCGCCGGGACCGACGCCAACATATTCGCCATACCGCCAATAGATGAGATTGTGCCGGCTCTCGGCGCCAGGCCGCGCGTGATTGGAGATTTCATAGGCGGGAAGTCCGGCCTTCGACGTGACCTCCTGCGTCACGTCCCACAACGCGCGGGCGCGATCGTTATCGGGGAGGACCAGCTTGCCCGCGTCGCGCAAGCGCTCGAACAACGTGCCATGCTCGATCGTCAGCTGATAAAGCGAGATATGGTCGCGCGCGCGGAGTATCGCTTTCTCCAATTCTTCCCGCCAACTGGTAGCTGTTTGGCCGGGCCGCGCATAGATCAGATCGAAGGAATAGCGCTCGAAGATGGACGCGGCGAGGTCCACCGCGCGCATCGCCTCCCCGGCTGTGT
>JBAUNU010000279.1:0-2592 GCA_049579405.1 Methylocella sp. | reverse complement strand
TGCCTGTGGCGGTCTTGCTCGCTTTTTCGGTCGCCGGTGGTCTGGTAGGCGGCCGGCGTCGCCGGTTCGGCGAACGTGATCCTCTGCACACCTTGCATCATTCCGCAAAAAATGACCCTGGCTGGCTCACGGACGAGTCCTCGCAGCCAAGCACCTCGGCCTTACCGAGGTCCCAACGATTCGGCTCGATCATCTGACGGAAGCCCAGCGCCGCGCCTTTCGCGCAAGGGAGCAAGCGCGATGAGCGACGAACAGCCCAATGGCGCGCCCGGCGACTATCGAGTCGGCTATTGCAGCCCTCCGTTTTTGTCCAGGTTTCGCCCAGGCGTGTCCGGCAATCCGCGCGGCCGACCAAAGGGCGTCAAGAGCCTCGCCGCCGTGGTCGCAGCGACCCTCGGCGAACGGATCGAGAACGGCCACCGCAAGCGCATCACCAAACTCGAGGCAGCAGTCAAACAGCTCGTCAATCGGGCCGCCTCCGGAGAGGCGCGCGCGATGCAACTTCTTCTTGCGCTCGTCCAGGCAAGCGAAGCGCGTCCGCCGCAAGCCGACGCCAACTGTCTCGCGGAGGGCGACGAGATCGTCCTGCGCGAACTGCAGCGCCGGCTGACGCAAGACGCATCATGAAAGCTATTCGCCCTGCCGAATATCAGGCAGCGTTGCGCGCCGATTTCTATTCCTTCCTGCTGCGCTGCTTCGCGGAGTTCAATCCGCGCTCGCCCTTTCTGTCGAATTGGCACATTGAGATCTTGGCGGCGAAGCTTCAGGCTGCACAAGAGGGCAAAATTCACCGGCTGGTCGTTTGCATCCCCCCGCGTCATCTCAAATCGCTCGCCGCATCGATTGCGCTTCCTGCATGGTGGCTCGGCCATGATCCGGCATACGCGATCATCAATGTGACCTATGGTCAGGACCTCTCCGACAAGTTCGCGCGCGATTGTCGCGCGATCATGATGTCGTCCTGGTATCAGAAGCTGTATCCGACACGCCTTGCGACATCGCGCGCGGCGCTCCAAGAGCTCGTCACGACGAAAGGCGGGTTTCGGATGGCGACCTCGGTCAGTGGCGTTTTGACGGGCCGCGGCGCCGATGTAATCATCGTCGACGATCCTTTGAAGCCCATCGATGCAATGTCCGATGCGCGCCGCAACGCTGCCAACGAATGGTACGACGGAACGCTCTATTCGCGTCTGAACGACAAGGCGAAGGGTGCGATCATTATCATCGTGCAGCGCCTGCACGAGGATGATCTGGCCGGCCACGTCCTCACGCAGGAGGCGTGGGACCTCGTGTCCTTCCCTGCTATCGCAGAGGCCGGCGAGGAGCACAGCGTCGATACGCTGTTCGGCCGCAAAAGGTTCATCCGGCGAGCCTGGGAAGCCCTGCACCCTGAGCGCGAGTCTCTCCAGACCCTCGAACAGATTTGCACGACATTAGGTACCTATAATTTTGCCGGCCAATATCAGCAGACCCCCGCTCCAGCAGGCGGCGGCATGGTCAAGGACGCTTGGTTTCGGCGCTACGAGCCAGACGCCCTGCCGGCGCGCTTCGACCAAATCATCCAAAGCTGGGACACCGCCAACAAACCAGCAGAGCTTGCGGACTATTCCGTCTGCACGACCTGGGGAGTCAAAGGCCCGCAGTTCTACCTTCTCAATGTCTTGCGCAAGAAGCTCGCGTACGCCGACCTCAAGCGCGCCGCTCACGAACAGCATTTATTGTTTAATCCGTCCGTCATCCTGATCGAGGACAAAGCGTCGGGCACGCAATTGATCCAGGAGCTCATCGAAACCGGGCTTTCGAAGACGCGCTACAAGCCTGACGGCGACAAGATCATGCGGCTTCACGCGCAGACCGCGACGATCGAGAATGGGTTCGTCTGCCTGCCCCGCGAGGCCCACTGGCTCGCCGACTATCTGCATGAACTGACGGTGTTCCCCAATGGCCGGTACGACGATCAGGTGGACTCGACGTCGCAAGCACTCGCCTGGACGAAGCAAAGACCGCCGGGATGGGGCATGCTCGAATACCACCGGCAACTGGCCGACATCGCGAGGGCCGCGTCGAACCACCGCGCGTCCAGCTGAAAGCACCGCCGGGCATCACCCATGTTCATACATTGAGCGGACAGCAGCTTCTCGCTCAGGACGGGTATGTCTCGGTCCCCGCCGACAATGCACCACCTCTAATAAGGGCGAGATTTGCGCGCGCGTGAGTCGCGCTGGACCGGCGCGGCAAATGAACCGTTGGCTTGTAGGGAAGAGCGCCTACCCGCACGGCGCCAACAGCCGACGGTATCCATCGGCCAGAGAAATTCGCCGAAGACATGTTTGCTCGGGTCACAGTCGGTCACTTTGGGGCACTTCAAAACTGCCGCATGGGACGACGAGTCCCTCGCAAGTCTCATTGCAGCATCAGTCTTTCACCCGATTCCCTGGGTACCGCCATGCTCCCGGCATTGTCCTGCTTGTCCTGCCGAGTGAAACGTCCCACCGTCAGGAAGTAAGGCCAGGGCCCGGCGCTGGATCCCTTTTTGCGAAGGGCGGGTGGGGGATAGTTCAACGGTAGAACAGCGGACTCTGACTCCGTCAA
>JBAUNU010000278.1:0-1764 GCA_049579405.1 Methylocella sp. | reverse complement strand
GGACGCGGACGGGAATTTTGCGGGTTCGGTGTCCGACGGCTGCGTCGAGGCCGAGGTGATAAGCGCGGCCCTGGAGACGATGCAGGCGGACGCACCGCGCCTGCTCGAATTTGGCGTCACGGACGAGACGTCCTGGCGCGCCGGGCTTTCCTGCGGCGGCCGGGTCAAGATCTATGTGGAGAGGGTCGGCGCGACCCAAGCCCGCATTTTGGAAATGCTCGCCGATGAATGCGCCGCCCGGCGTGCCTGCGTGCTTGTCGCGGATATTGACGCGGGCGAAAAAGATTGGTCCGCCCGGACGAAGCCGCCAACGATCCGTTGCAGGACCTCATCGAAGCGCGGTTGCGGCAAGGGCGAAGCGCCTTGATCCAACATGCCGGCCGGCGGTTGTATTTCGATGTCCAAGCGCCGGCCATGCGGCTTTTCGCGATCGGCGCGACGGACATCGCGCAAACGCTTGCCGTGGCGGCAAGCCTTGCCGGCTTCGAGGTGATCGTCATAGATCCGCGCACCGCTTTCGCGACGCCGGAGCGATTTCCCAAAACGCCAATTGCCGCCGAATGGCCCGAAACCGCGCTGCTGCGGCTCGGAGTTGATCGCTATACGGCGATCGCCCTGCTCGCACATGAGCCTCGGATCGACGACCCAGCGCTCGACACGGCCTTGCGCGCGAAATGCTTTTACATCGGCGCGCTCGGCTCCCGAACAACCCACGCACGGCGCCTCGAACGGATGCGCGCGGCCGGCTTCTCCGAGGCCGAGCTCGCCCAAATCCATAGCCCCACAGGGCTTGCCATCGGCGCCGCGAATCCGGCCGAAATCGGCATCGCGATCTTTGCCGAAATCATCGCGGCGCGGCGCAAAGGAAGGGGCGCGGTGGAGAAGGCGGCGTAGGTGCGGCAGGTTGCAGCTGTCATCCTCGCCGCCGACGAGGCGAAGCGATTCCGGCGGTCGTCAGACGAAACCAAAGCTCGTCGCCGAACTGGAGGGCAAGCCGATCGTGCGCCATGTCGCGGAGGCGGCGCTGGCCTCGCGGGCGCATCCGGTTTTGCTGGTGAGAGGCCACGCCCACGAACAAGTCGCAAGCGCGCTCGATGGTCTCATGCTAGAACGGATTCACAACCGCGAGCCTGGCGCGGGCCTGTCGGCGTCCCTGAAGCTCGCGGTCCGCGCCTTGCCAAGCACTGCTCGTGGCGCGGTTATTCTACTTGGCGACATGCCGCGAATCGTACCAAGCCTGATCGATCGGCTCATCGACGCATTGATGCGGCGCCGGTCGAGCCGGTCGCGGTCGTGCCGGTGCGCGACGGGCGGCGCGGCAATCCGGCGCTGATCGGCCGCAGCCTATTCGCGGCGGTCAGGATGCTGGAAGGAGACAAGGGCGCGCGAGACCTCATCGCGGCGGCGCGGGAAAATATTCTCGAATTGCCGGTAGGCGACTCCGCGACTGAGATCGATATCGACACAAGGGAAGATCTGCGCCACCGGCCTTAGGTCTGGTTTGACGAGCTGGCGTTCTCAGCCATGCATTCATAGCCGGCCACACCGACCGCGGCGATGACGGCAGCTATGTCCGGGATCCCGGAAAAGGTCACCTCGGCGCGTTTCGTCGCGAGATTGACCGACGCTGAGACAACGCCGGGCGTGGCCCGGATCGCCCTTTCGACCCGTTCCACGCAGGAATCGCAGGCCATGCCCTCGACGCGAATGCTAAAGGCGGCGGGCATTTTCGGATTGGAGACGAGAGAGGACATCGATGTTTCC
>JBAUNU010000277.1:0-2421 GCA_049579405.1 Methylocella sp. | reverse complement strand
CTTCGTGCGAGGCCGCGACGATGGCCAGCCGAAGCTGGCTCGGAGCCATGGCCGAGTTCAATGCCGACGCGTGCTCGGCGAGCGGGCGATCGCCGCCGCGGGCGATCTCATCGGCCAGGTCATGGGCCTTGACGATGATCGCCTCTCTCGTTTCGCCCGCAACGATGAGGACCTCGCTGGCGCGCCGCAGCCGAAAGGGGAGGGCGTCGCCGGCGCGCGGCCGGTATTCCTCGAGAACGGCATGCGCATTGATGCCGCCGAATCCGAAGGCGTTCACGCCGGCGCGGCGCGGAGTCGCATCGCCGTGGATCCACGGACGCGCCTCGGTATTGACGTAAAACGGGCTCGTCTCGAGACCGAGGTCGGGGTTGGGATTCTCGCAATTAAGGGTGGGCGGCAGGATCTTGGTGTGAAGGGCCAGGGCCGCCTTTATCAGTCCCGCCGATCCGGCGGCCGGCAGGCAATGTCCGATCGATGATTTAACGGAGCCGAGGGCGCAGGTGGGAATCGATCCCTGGAGGTCGCCGAAAACCGCCTTTAGCGCCGCCACCTCCGCGGCGTCGCCGACCGGGGTTGCGGTGCCATGAGCCTCGACCAGTTCGACCGTGCCGGGGTCGACGCCGCTTTCCTCATAAGCGCGGCGCAGGGCTAAAATCTCGCCCTCGATGCGCGGCGCGAGCATGCCCACCGCGCGGCCGTCGCTGGCCGTGCCAACGGCTTTGATAAGCGCGTAGATGCGGTCGTTGGCCGCCTCGGCGTCCGACAGCCGCTTCAGGACCAAAATCCCGACGCCTTCAGCCAGCAACGTCCCATCGGCGTCCTTGTCGAAAGGGCGTATTTCGCCGCGCCGCGATAGCGCCGAAAGCTGGCAGAAGATCATGTAGATCGGGGCGGGCGTCGAGGCCTGGATGCCGCCGCTGATGGCGACGTCGCACCGCCGGGTGCGGAGATCCTCCACCGCCTTTTGCACGGCGATGTGCGAGGACGCGCAGGCGGCGTCAATGATGTAGTTGACGCCCTGAAAATCAAGACGGTTCGCGATGCGGCCCGTCACCAGGTTGGGAACGAGCGCCGGCGCCATCTCGGGGTTGAACGGCGGAAGGCTCGCCTTCAGCTCCTCTTTGATCTGCGCAAGCTCGTGCTCGCTGTGTTCCGGGTGCAGAGTGCGCAGGACATCGAGCACGCGGTCAACGACGATCCCGTGCTGCACGACCGTCGTGAAGCCGCGATTGATGTAGGTGCCCCGCCCGAGGATCACTTCGACGCGTTCGCTGGAGATCGGACGATTGAAATAGTCGGCGTCGACGAGCGCTCGCTGCACCACTTCCAAGGCGAAAAACTGATCGGGCTCTCCGCCGTCGATAGAGCTTGGCATGACCCCGTGCTTAAGCGGATCGAAGATCGCAAGATCCCTGAGGAAGCCTCCCTTCTTGGTATAGATCCGGTCATTGGCGTTGGCGCTGGGATCGTAGTAGCGGTCGCCGTCCCAATCGGCCGGCGCGTCGGCGACGGCGCTTTTCTTGTAGATGATGTTTTCCCAGTATGCGTGCAGGTTCGCCGCCCCGGCGAACACGCAATCCATCCCGACGATGGCGATGTCTTCGGCTGGCGATGCGGGACGCTCGCTGTCGGGCATCTTAGTGCGATTCCTGCGATTCAGCGAGGACTTGGGCGGTCCCGACAGACTCGTTGCGCCAGCCGCTTTGAGGGGGCCCGCCGCTGGGGGTTGGCGTGACCGAAGTCTTCGCCCAAGGCCCGGCGCCCCAGATGGGCTCCGCCTCGCCCTTGCTGCCGAACCGGATTTCAGCGTCGAACGCCCATCGGCCAAGATCGAGCGGGATGGCCTCGATGCCGAGCGCCGCGAATTGCCGCTTGATTTCCGGCGTCACCATTCCCGCCTTGTCCCACGGCCCCCAGCTGATCGCGACGACCCGCCCGGGCCATTTCCGATCGAGATGCAAGGCGAGCTTGCTCAGGATCTCATTGGCCGCGCCGTAGTCGCTCTGACCGCGATTGCCGAAGGTGCCGGCGACCGAGGTGAAGAACGCGAGAAACTTCAGGGTTTCGGGGCGGAGCCTCCGGCTCAGAATGAAGCTGCTCGCGATCTTGGTATCGACGACGCGGTCAAAGGACTCGCCGGTCTTGTCGCGGATCAGTTTGTCCTCGACGATCCCCGCGCCGTGGATCACGCCGTCGATGCGGCCATGGGCCGCGTAAATCCGGTCAATGAGGCCGCCGAAGGCGATCTCGTCGCGCACGTCGACCTGATGGTATTCGACGGATTTCGCCGACCGGCGCAGCGCTTCGATGGTGGCGCGGATTTCGCGTTGCTTGAGCAGCCGCCGGTAGGCGGCTTCGATGGCACCCGGCTCCGCCGCCGAACCGCTCTCCCTGGCGCGCTTGATCAGCGCCGCCTTGAGC
>JBAUNU010000276.1:0-6118 GCA_049579405.1 Methylocella sp. | reverse complement strand
GAATTTATCTTCCAAAATCGCGCGTTCATGCGAAAAAGCGCGAAAGCCATAGAAGCCATGAGCATTGCCGAGCCCCGAATTGTTGATGCCTCCAAACGGCAGATTTTCATGCCCGAATTGCATGATTGACGCGTTGACGCATGATCCGCCCGCCGAAGTTTCCGCAAGCACGCGATTGGCGCGGGCTTGATCCTTCGCATAGACATAAAGCGCGAGAGGTTTCGGCCGCTTGTTGATCGCGGCGATCGGCTCGGCCAGATCGCTATAAGCGAGGACCGGTAGAACCGGCCCAAAGATTTCCTCCTGCATGATCGCCGCATCGTCGCCCGCGCCGGTCAAGATCGTCGGCGCGATGAATTTTTGCGCGTCGTCGCGTTCGCCGCCCGCGAGGGTGGTCGCGCCGCGTGCCGCCGCGTCGTCGATGAGGCGGGAGACGCGCTCGAAATGGCGTTGATTGATCATCCGGCAGTAATCCGGGCTTTGCGCCGGATTGCCATACATTTTTGCTATTGCATTCTTCGCGGCATCGACGAATTGCGGCAAGCAGCTCTGATGCACATAGGCATAGTCCGGCGCGATGCAGGTCTGGCCGCAATTGGTGAACTTGCCCCAGACCACGCTCCTCGCCGCCTTTGGCACATCGGACGTTTCATCGACGATGACCGGCGACTTGCCGCCGAGCTCGAGGGTGACCGAGGCGAGGTGCTTGGCCGCCGCCGTCATGACCATTTTGCCGACCGCCGGGCTGCCGGTGAAGAAGATATGATCGAAGGGCAGATCGAGCAGCGCGGCCGAAACCGCCGCATCACCCTCGAACACGGCGATTTCTTGCCAGGCAAAGGTCTCGCGGATGATCTTTGCCATGAGCGCCGAGCAAGCGGGGCTCATTTCCGAGGGCTTAATCATTGCCGGGCAGCCCGCCGCGATCGCCGACGTTAGAGGCCCGAGCAGCAGGCTGATTGGGTAGTTCCAAGGTGCGATGATCAACGAGACGCCCCTCGGTTCATGGCGTATCCGTGCCTTGGTCCCAAACATCGTCATCGTCGGCGCGACGCGTTTCGGTTTCATCCAGAATTTCAAATGCCGGCGGGCATGGCGCATCCCGGAAATTACCGGAAGGATGTCGAACAGGTCGGCCTCCGCGTCGGGCTTTCGCAGGTCGGTGGCAAGCGCGCGGTAGATCGCGTCACGATTGGCGAGGATCGCCGCCTCCAGCTTTCGCAGCTTGGCGATGCGCGACGGGGCAGGGGAAGTGCGAAGCGCGATCGCGGCTTCGCGCTGTGCGGCGAATACCGTCTCGATCGCGGGGGCAGCCGCACGCTCGGCCAATGTGATCTCCGGTATGCTGCTCATGGATGTGGTCCCTTTCCGGCCCGGATTATCCATCTTTCATTGGCGAAATATCAACCCGCTTTACGATCAATCGCATATTGGTTCCGCCGATGCTTCGGCGATCCCGCACGCGGCGTTGCGGCCGAGCCTTTCCTGGAGAAAATCGGTGTCGTAATAAATAGATATCGCGGTTATCTTGCCCCAACGCACATCCATGACGTGCACGCCTTGGTTTGCGAATGGTTTGAGCGCCGCAATTGCCGAGCCGAAGATGACGCCGCACACCCCCTCGATGCCGTTCGCACAGAGACTGGGATGTTTGAGATTCCCGCCGGAGGGCGCCGTTACCGGGCGCTTGAACTCCTGATCAAGCAAAAGCGCCTCGCCCGCACCGCCCCGATTCCCCGCATCCGCGCGGACGGCATCGCCGAGGAAGATACGCTCGCCGGGAACATCCAATGTAGCGCCGATGCCGGCGCTCGCGGTATCTGCTCCTCGCGGCCCCGCACCGGCGGAGTTACCCGTAATTTTTTGCCGTCCATCTTACACCAAGGCCAGACCACGGAACCAGAAAGCAATCGCGATGAGCTGTTCTATAATTATGCTGATCCGGCATGCGGAAAGGCCGAGCGCGGACAAATCGATCCGCGGGGTGACCCAGGAAGGCGCGAAGAACAAGGAAGAGCTCACGGTGCGCGGCTGGCAGCGCGCGGGCGCGTTCGTGCGTTTTTTTGCGCCGCGCGACAACCGCTTTGTCCACCCTGCCCTTGGCCGGCCGGAAATATTGTTTGCTTGCAAGGCTGGACCGGCAGCTCCAAGTCTGCGGCCGCAGCATAGCTTGTTGCCGCTCGCCAGCCTCATCGAAGCCGAGCTCAATCGCGACTATTATGAAGGCCAGGAAAAGGAACTTGTGCAAAAAGTGATCGCGGCGCAAGGCACGGTGCTGATCGCATGGAAACACAACACTATGCAGGCCATTGCCAATGCCATTCTGGGAAACAAGACAAGCGCGCCGCAATATTGGCCGCTCGACCGTTTCGATGTCGTCTGGGTCTTTGACAAGCGAGGCGGTAACTGGACCTTCACGCAGGTTCCTCAGCTCCTCCTTGCCGGCGACCGGCCGGATGCGATCGCTTAAGCGATGGTTTTGCGGCGAACCCGGCTCGCGGCTATGATAAAGCGTCACGGCCGGAGCAACCCAACATGCCGCCAAGCAAGAGCGCAAAACACCGCTTCGAGCGCATCGCTTTCTTGTCGTCCGGCACGCCGGAAGCAAATGCGGCACAGGCCAGCCTCGCCGCGCGACTTGGAACGGCCGATCCGGAAACAGCCGACGTCGTCGTGGCGCTTGGCGGCGATGGGCTCATGCTGCAGACGCTGCACCGCTTCATGGGGAAAAACAAGCCGATCTACGGCATGAAGCAGGGCTCGGTAAGCTTTCTCATGAACGAATTCCATGGCCCAGATCTCGAACAGCGTCTCGACCAAGCGGAAGCATCGATCGTCCATCCATTGCTGATGGAGGCAACCTGCACCCAGGGAGAAACCATCAAGGCGCGGGCGGTCAATGAAGTCTCCATTTTGCGCCAGGCCTATCAAGCGGCAAAAATGCGGATTTCGATTAACGGCAAGGAGAGACTCGGCGAACTCATCGCCGATGGGTTGCTCGTCGCGACGCCGGTCGGTTCGACCGCTTATAATTTGTCGGCGCATGGACCGATCCTGCCGCTCGACGCGACGTTGATGCCGCTGACGCCGATCGCCGCGTTCCGGCCGCGCCGCTGGCGGGGCGCTCTATTGCCCGACACGGCACGTGTGACAATCGATATTCTCGAGGCGGAAAAACGTCCCGTCGCCGCCGTCGCCGATCATTTCGAGGTGAAGAACGTCGTGAAGGTAACGGTCGCGATGGATCATGCGACTGGCCTCGTTCTTCTCCATGATCCAGGTCATTCGCTTGACGAACGGATCCTGCGGGAACAGTTTGGATATTGAAGCGATGCCTCGGGTGATGCCTCAGCTTGAATTTCTGCTGCCGACCCTTTGCGGAAGTTCGGCTCAGTGCTCTCGATGACAGGAATTGACCCCGAAGCGGACATAAGGACCTTCAGCCGCATGATCCCTTTAGTAACTCTTCGTGCCGCGCGCTCAATTCCAATATCGCACTCTGATTTGTGCGATAATCGGGCTTTAGGCTAACATCCAGGCTGGGTTCGTTTTGGGGGGAATCATGTCTAAGGCGCGGAGCGGGTTACTCACCTTATTGCCTCGCCGATATCCGGGGGCGCTATTGGGCGCCCTGGGGCTTTGGCTAAGTTTGGTATCGCTTGACCTGGCGTGGGCGCAAGCGCCCTGCGACACCGTCAAGCCCGCCGAAGACTGGGCTCGGTGTCTAATCAAGCATGGTAAGTGGGCCGACTTTAACAAACGTTGCAGCACAAAGACCCCACCCAATCCGTGTAGCCCGAATCTCCCACTCGATCCCAAGAAAGAGGAATGCCGCACGATCTCTTCCGACTTTGTGACGGACCTGTTGGCAGGGACGCCGCAGCAGGAAAAATTGCCGTTCGCGGGGGTTCGGATCGCTGGCGCCCGCATTAAAAGGGATGTCATATTTGAAGACACGAAGTTCATTCGGCCAATCCAGATCTGCAACAGCTGGATCGAAGGTAGTTTCAACCTGGACCATGCGCAGACAGATGGCAAGATCAGCCTCAATTGGTCGGTGATAACCGGCGACTTCGTTGCCGAAGGTCTGCATGCCGAGAGCGATCTGTACCTAACTGGTGCAGCTTTCAGGGGCGACGTGATCCTGAGCTACGCTAAAATCAAGGGCCACATTAACATGGCGGCCGCCAGTGTGGCCGGCTGGCTGAACGCCGGCATGCTCCAGGTCGGCGGCGATTTGCTCATGCAGAACAAGGCCAGGTTCAATGACGTGAGTCTGCGCCACGCGAACATCAAGGGCCAAATGTCCATGTTCGGCGCCAGTTTCGGCAACGTCGACGCCGATACCGTGCAAATCGGCGACTTGCTGCTCATGCACAATGCTAGCTTCAAGAACGTGGTTCTGCTCAACGCGAAGATCGAGCGAGGGATCATCATGGAGGGCTTTCGCCGGCGCGCTAGGAGCCAGCTCGCTTCAGGTCGGTGGCGATCTGAACATGCGTGATGCCAAGTACGCCCAGAGGGTCGTCATGGACTTAGCACACGTCGGTGGCAATCTGGATCTGCGGGGCGCCACTCTGCGTGGACTCGATCTTTCTGGCGCATCAATCACCGGCGACTTCCGGGTCGGAGGACAGCACGATTCAGCCGTCTGGAAAAAGAACATTCGGAAACCCGGCATCCTCAACCTGCGCAACGCGCACATCGGCAATCTGATGGATGCGGATGATGCCTGGCCGCACCGTGAGCACCTGAAACTCGATGGGTTCAGCTTCGATCATCTGGGTGGATTTGAAGGAGAATCCGGGGAAAAAAAACGCGACTGGGACAAGTGGGCAAGGCTCGATCCCATCTACAGCCCTACTCCCTACAAGCAACTCGCCACAGCATTGACTAGCGTGGGCGACCGCGATGGGGCCAACAAGATCGGTTACCTCGGCCGCGTGCGGGAATGCGAGACAGAAGAGAAATTGGCCCGTGTTTGGTGCGGTGCCCTTCAATATGTCGCCGGTTTCGGAATCGGCACCTACACCTTCCGGGTACTCAATTGGGTGATCGTCATCATGGTTTTTGGGGCTCTCTATCTGAAGGAGTCTGTGAAAGGGGTGCGCGACGAGAAGCACCCATTTGTCTGGTGCCTCGGCGCCAGCCTCTCCCGGCTCTTGCCAGTAATCGAGATCAACAAGGAATTCACGGATTTTTTCAACGATCCCGAACGCAAGCGCTTGACCGGCTGGCAGGGTTTTATCTTTTCCGTGATCGGCATTGTGGGATGGGTGCTCGGCCTGATCCTGCTCGCCGCCGTCTCCGGCCTAACCCAAAGCTCCTGACGCGGTCGCGCGACTCTACAGTCATTAAGCGCTCGGCCGGATTCCAGGCTGGGCTCCCGCGGACCGGTTGCGGTTTCGCAATGCTGCGAATGACTAGTTTTGAGCGTACTGGCGTCGTTCAGGCGGCTTGAGCGAATGGCCGCTTCCCATCCATAGCTGAAATTCAATCTGCGACACTTCCAAGCCTCGGCAAGGTTCAGGCTGCCGCAAGCGCCTCCGCGAAAGCCGCAAGATCGATCGCGAAGCCCTCGCCTTTTGCAGGCGTTCTGCGCCGTTCCGGCACGATGGTTTCGGCCGGCGAAGTTTGTATTCTTGCCGCGGGCGGCAGCCCGCGCGCGCTCGCGAAGTCCGGGATTGCGCGAGACGACGCCCTGGCCCGGCGAAATCCGCGGGCATCGTCCCGGGCAGCTTCGGCTTCCAGGCAGCGCAAGGCCGCGATCAACCGGTCCAGCTCGCCGTGGTTGACGGAAGCGCAGGCGTGCAGGACGGAAGCAACAATAGGCCCCTGCAGACGCGCGTTCATCGGTCCGCCGCAACCGGATTTCGCGACCGCCTCCAAGCCCGCGATAAAAGCAGGCAGCAAGCGCTCCGGCATATGGGCCTTGCGATAAAGCGCCGCGAATCCGGCGCTTTTGCTTTCGGCCACGAGGCCCATGACGCGCGGCATCGCGAGCCCGCTCAATTCGCAAAGCGCCGTCTCAAGGAGGTGCTTGTTGCCGCAGAGCAGTCCGCGCAGCAGAAGTCCGGCGGTCAATTGGCCGGATCGGCGCAGATGCGCGACAAAGTTC
>JBAUNU010000275.1:0-7055 GCA_049579405.1 Methylocella sp. | reverse complement strand
CATTTGGCGTGATGCCCGCCGCCGTCATCTCGCCCAGCACGCGCGGGCCGTCGGATAGTCGGGCGCGGCGGTGATCAGCGAGCTGAAGGTGATGACATCTGGCGTGATGCCCGCCTCCGTCATCTCGCCCAGCATGGCGCGGGCCGTCGGATAGTCGGGAGCGGCGGTGATCAGCGAGTTGAAGGTGATGACATCTGGCGTGATGCCCGCCTCCGTCATCTCGCCCAGCACGGCGCGGGCCGTCGGATAGTCGGGCGCGGCGGTGATCAGCGAGTTGAAGGTGATGACATTTGGCGTGATGCCCGCCTCCGTCATCTCGCCCAGCACGGCGCGGGCCGTCGGATAGTCGGGCGCTCGTCTGATCAATATTGAATAGGAAGCTCTGTCGAGCGGAGCGGCGAGTCCGCTTTCAAAAAGTACGGACTTGACTGAGTCGAGTTGTCGAATCCGAGCTGCTATACTATTCAACGTAATTCTAAGTTTCTTGCCGTACCAAGCTCGCAGCTCCGTTTCTGATGGCGGCAGCCGTTGGATTGCACTTTTATACAACCGTTTGGCGCCATCAAAATCACTCAGATCAAATAATATAGATGCATGGGCAGATTGAGTCTGAGCACGCGAGATTGATTGTGCCATGGCTATCCCGCGTGCGTCTTGCGCCTCCAAATGTAGCCTCTCGGCTCTTCTGAGGGCTTCAGCCTCCGCACGTGCTTCAATGTCGTCGGCTTGCTCCATAAATCGGAGCGCTTCGGCGATAGCATTTCTCGCCATCGCATCTTTGGCTTGTTTCCGTAAAACATCGGCGTCCGGGGTTATTTTGCTGTGGGTCGGGAGAGCAGCGACGTCTTTTTTCGGCACCAGCTCCATATCTTTTTGCAAGTTTTGCAAAAAGAGCTGCTCCGATATGTCTTGGCCAATCTGTCGCCGAAGACGTTCATGCGATATAGTCAAAAGGTTCTCAAATACATGCGGCGGCGTGCCGGCGATTATGTTCTGCTCGTTCCGACCGCTACCGAAAATTATAGAAATATTTCGAAACCAAGGACACATAGCCGTTCAGTCCTTCAACGATGCCCTCAACAATCCGACAAGTGCCGTCAAGAAACCTAACCAGGCACTCCCGAGCGCGAGCCAATCCGGTTTCCTGCTCTTAGCCGACTCGGGCGCGACATTGCTGGCTTGATTTGTTTGCCTGGTCGAGCCGCCGAAGGTAATGCCGAAGTTGCTGAGCATTATTCCCCCGCTCTGTCCCCTTGCGAGTTTGACAAGCCCCAGAAGAAAAAGAGCCGCGCCTGCGATAATCAAAATGAGATTTGTAGACATTACCGGAGTTCTCCAAGTGCACATACTTTCGTGTAGCCGCGCTGACTGCAAGGCACCTGTCAGAGTCGTGCTCAATGCCACTCCCTGATATCGACAAAATGCCCGGCGATCGCCGCCGCCGCCGCCATCGCGGGTGAAACAAGATGGGTGCGGCCTCGAAAACCTTGCCGGCCTTCAAAATTGCGATTCGAGGTCGAGGCGCAGCGTTCTCCGGGCGCGAGACGGTCGGGGTTCATCGCGAGGCACATCGAGCAGCCGGGCTCGCGCCACTCGAACCCGGCCGCCAGGAAAATCGCGTCGAGACCCTCGGCTTCCGCCTGTTGCTTGACGAGGCCCGAACCTGGCACGACCATGGCGTTGACGGTGCCCGCGATGTGCTTGCCCGCGACGATTTTCGCGGCGGCCCGCAAGTCCTCGATCCGTCCATTGGTGCAGGAGCCGATGAAAACCCGGTCGATCCTGATATCGGTGATTTTTTCGCCGCCCTTGAGTCCCATGTAATTTAACGCACGCGCGATGGACGCTTTTTTGCTCTCGGTCATAGCTGCTTCCGGGCGCGGCACGACGCCGGTGATCGCGGCGACATCCTGCGGGCTCGTCCCCCAGGTGACCAGCGGCGGCAATTGACCCGCGTCGAGGCGGACTTCCTTGTCGAACAAGGCGCCCGGATCGGAATGCAAACTTTCCCAATAGCGCATCGCGGCGTCCCAAGCCGCGCCCGCCGGCGCCTTCGGCCTTCCTTTCAGATAAGCGAAGGTCTTGGCATCGGGCGCGATCATGCCGGCGCGGGCGCCTGCCTCGATCGTCATGTTGCAGACGGTCATCCGGCCTTCCATCGACAGCGCGCGGATCGCTTCGCCCGCGTATTCGATGACATGCCCCGTGCCCCCCGCCGTCCCGGTCTCGCCGATGATCCCGAGCGCGATATCCTTGGCGCTCACCCCCTCGCCGAGCGCGCCGTCGACGGTGACGCGCATGTTCTTGGCCTTGGCCTGGATCAAGGTCTGGGTGGCGAGAACATGCTCGACCTCGGACGTCCCGATGCCATGCGCGAGCGCGCCGAAGGCCCCATGCGTCGAGGCATGGCTATCGCCGCAGACGATCGTCGCGCCGGGTAGGGTAAAGCCTTGTTCGGGGCCTATGATATGGACGATGCCCTGGCGAGGATCCCGCTCGTCGAAATATTCGATGCCGAATTCCCGCGCGTTCGCGGCGAGCTGTTCGACCTGAATGCGGCTTTCGGGATCGTCGATGCCATGCGAGCGATCGGTTGTGGGAACATTGTGATCGACCACCGCGAGGGTTTTTCGCGGCGCCCGGACGCGCCGGCCGGTCAGCCGCAGCCCTTCGAACGCCTGGGGGCTCGTCACTTCATGAACCAGATGACGGTCGATATAGATCAAGCTCACGCCATCGGCTTCGGCATGGACGAGATGGCCGTCCCAGATTTTATCGTAAAGCGTGCGAGGCATGGCCATTGATATTACCTGATGAGTTTCCTGGCGCCGGAAGCGGCTCTTGCAATAAAACCAATTAGCGGGGCAGTTCTTACTCGCAAGATCCGGCTGGGGGAAGTACCTTCGCGACGTCGATGATATTTCACGCGGAGGAACCCATGCGGCCGCCGGTTGCGCCCTATCTGACCGTTTCCCCAGCGATGGCGGCGATCGCCTTCTACACCGCGGTTTTTGGAGCGCGTCAAAAAGCGATCATGCCTGCGCTCGACGGCATGCGGATCATGCATTGCGAGCTCGAAATCAACGGCGGCTCGGTCATGCTTGCCGACGCCTTTCCGGAATTTGGCCACACGCGAATGCCGCTTCAAGGCGAGCTTGCGACCGCCTCGGTCAGCTTGGAGTATGCCGAGGCAAAGACAGTCGACGAAATTTTCGCGAAGGCCACCGGTCTCGGCGCGAAAGCCGAGACGAGCCCTACCGGTTCCTTTTGGGGAACGAGGGTCGCGACGTTTCGCGATCCCTTCGGCCATCGCTGGATCTTGAACGCGCCGCTGGCTTGAATCGGCGCATCGCCCTTCTATCGACAACGGCCGCTCAATGGCACAGATGGAGAGCCTCATCTCAGGACATCGCGCCCCCGCTCCGAGCCTGAGTATGAACCGGCACGAGCGCACCGTTCGTGTTCCCAGCCACCGGCAAACAAGGAATCACATCCCGCTGCCGGATTCGAAGCCATGAAATCCGGCAAGAGTCTTCCAAACCCGCGGGAGATCGAAACATTCGGCCGTTCAGCTCGCCATTCAAAAACGGTCACGGGTTCTCCCCGGCGACGAATTTTTGCATGAATGGGCCGATGTCCTTCCGCGGCGGCCGCGCCGCCCTGGCACAGTTCATTTCGATATGGGCATGGGTGAACATCGAAGCGAGAACCACGCCTTCCGGATTGGCCGCGAAAGCATAATCCAAAATCATTTCACTAGCCATGAATGGCGGACCATATCCGAGCTGGGAAGCGAGCGCCCCGAGACGGCCGCCGCCGCCAACCAGGAGGTGCGACAAGCGTTCATGGGCGCCGAACACGCTATATGTGACGAAAAAAAGCGCTGCGTCGCCGAGCGCGCTTTTCACGCCCGCGATCGTCCGCACGAAAGGATCATCGGGAAGCTGAGCGATTTTATATAGCTCCGAAGCGCGTGCTCCGGCGACGATCGACTCCGGAGCTCCGGCGATCGCGACGCAGCGCACGTGGCCTTTCTCGATCATCCGCCGCAATTCGCGCAGAACGGCTTCGCTGGCGCAATCCCGAGGCCCGGGATCGTGTAGAGCCAGCACATCGATGTAATCGGTTCGCAGGAGGCGTAAGCTCTCAACAACCGAACTTTCGATCTGTTCCGCCCGCAACCGGTCACGGCTGCCCGCCGTCCGCGCCTTCGCCAAGCGCCCACGCAATTGCGGAAACGTCCGCGCCATTGCCCGCGCCCAAGGCCTTACAAGGCGCATCGCCGGCGAGACAACCGGGCGGGGCCTACCGAATTTGGTACAGATTGCTACGCGATCCCGGCGGCCGGCCAAGAATTTTCCCAATATTCCCTCAGCCTCTCCATCGCCATAGGGAGGCGCGACGTCGTACCAGGTCACGCCGCGCTCGAACGCAAGGGCGAGCGCCCGCAACCCTTGTGCCTCGGAAACGCGCGACCCCAGCGAGGCACACCCAAAGCCCAAGGCCGAGACTTCGCGGCCAAGGCCAGGGCAGACGACGGTTCTCATAGGGCCATCTCCCAGTTTTTCAGACGCCTCGCCAGTGCCGGCATTTCGAAGACTCGCCGGCTATAGGATCGGCAAGACGCCAAGCCAGGCCCTGTCGAATGAACCGGATTTGCTTGAGCCTACGAAGCAAGCACCCGGCACAATATAATATTGTGCAAGGTCAAGTGCACCACAATTTGCTGGCAAGCGAGGCTGCCTAATTGCCCGTGACGATTGGCAGGCAGCCGTCTCCCGGGGCCCCCTCGAATGCCAGCTGCTGCCCCCGGAGCCGTTCGATGAGGCTCAATTTCGAGGCGACGGCATCGCGGATTCTGGCCCAATGCTCGCGCTCTGGACCCGCCCCGGCGACAGCGCGGTTAAGCAACGCATAGGCGAAGACGTAGTTTTGCGGGACGCCTTGGCCCTTGTCATACATGAGCCCAAGCAGGTACTGCGCCGCTGGAAACCGCTGTTGACTGGCGCAGCGGTACCATCCCGCCGCCACCATATAATTTTGCGGCACGCCCTCGCCATGGGCAAACATGTAGCCGAGATAGGTTTGCGCCCTGGCATCGCCGAGCGGGGCGAGATCCGTAAAGATGCGGGCCGCCGTTACGTAATCGTGGGCCGCGAACGCCCGGATCCCGTTGCGCAGCCGGTCCGCGGCAGCAGGGTTCGCGAAGATTGCGACGCAAACAATACAAGCAAGCACGCCGGGCACGGCCCGCGAACGCCACCGGCGCGGCTTTCGCGCCTCAAGGCCGCGGACGGAGCCGGCAAATTGGCGGCGGCCATGCGCAAAGGTAAGGATCCTCATGCCGCGCTCCCTTAGAATTCGAAAAATATTGCGTTGAGCAGCCAGCAAAACCAAATCGCCGGCGCGAAAAAAAGCCCGAAAGGCAATTTCGCGGCGGCGCATAAAGGACGGCGCAGGACAAGCTGGCTCGCTAGGTAAACGATCAGCGCCGTGAGCGCCGCGATTTCGATCGCAACCAGAATGAACGTCCAGTCGAGCCAGGCCCCAGCGACCGCGGCGAGCTTGACGTCGCCAAGGCCGATTCCATGGCGATGGCGCAGCCGCAAGTAGAGTTCCCGGAGAGCGAAAAACGCAAGGGCCAAAACAAGTCCGCGCAACGCGGCAACCGCGATGTTTTCCGGCATGCGGTCCAAACCATCGTTCGCCGCATTCGTCAAGGCGAGCAGGAAAGCGGCGATGGTCAGCTTATCGGGGATAATGAACGCGCGGGCGTCAGCCACCGCGATCGCGAGCATCAAAAGTCCCAGGGCACCGCCAAGGAGGCCTGAAAGGCCAGGCGCGGCAACAAGGCTCGCGATCGCGATGGAGCATCCGAGGGCGGCGAAGGCGGCGTATGCGATTGCCGCTTGCCACGCGGGTTTCGCCGTCCCGCGCTCCGCCATGGCGATGTCAATCCCGCCTCCGGTCAAGGCCGTGTTCAACCGGTCGCGGCGAAGTCCGCTCATTGAACCAGCCCAAGCGGATAGGGGGTCACGGCCCCCGGCGGGTGGAGCGTACCGGCCTTGTCGCCCCTTATCTTGGAGCGGAGCTCCTCGGCGACGACCGAGGCATCGACGCCGTCGCGAATGACCTGCGGCCGGATGAAGATGATGAGCTCCGTGCGCATAAGCGCTCTGGAGTTGGTGGGGGTGAAGGCTTCGCCGATGATGGGAATTTGATCGAGAATCGGGACTCCGGCGCGCTCGCCGCTCTGGGTTTCGCTGACCAGGCCGGCGAGCAGCACGGTCTGGCCATTCGGCACAACGATCGAGCTCTTGACGTGCCGGTCGGTGAACGTCGGTGTCGGAGACCCGGCCGCGGTAGCGGTAGCGCTGGGCGCGACTTCGCTGATCTCCTGGTCGATCTCGAGGTTAACATCGCCGTTGGCGTGGACGTGTGGCCGAAAGCTCAAAATAATGCCCGTATTCTGGTAGGTGATGGAATTGAAGACGGTATTGGAGGCGGCAGTGGCCGAGTTCAGGATATTCGCCGAGCCTGTCGTTATCGGCACCTGCTGGCCGACTTGAAGGGCCGCTATCTGATTGTCGAGCACGACGAGCGATGGGTTCGAAAGGATCTTTGTCGTGGTATAGTCATTCAAGGCACTGATGATGACATGGGGGGTAAGCCTGTTGCCAAGCGTAAGATTAAAACCTGGATTCGTGCCCGGAGGCGCGGTCCCCGCCGGCGTGTTGATCGCCTGGAGGCCAACCTGGTTGCCAGCGACGTTGAGGCTTCCCAGAAAGAACTGAACGCCATAATTAAGGTTGTTGTTGAGCGTGACCTCGGCGATGGTCACTTCGAGAGCGACTTGTGCTTGCGGCCGGTCGAGCTGATTGAGCGCCCTTTCGATGATCCGGTAATCTTCCGCGTTGGCATAGATCACGATCGCATTATTCGCGACATCCGGAAGGATCCGGACCCCTGGCAGAAGCGGGCGCTCCTTTCCCGCGCCGCCGCCGAAACCTCCCCCAAAGCCAGCCGTCTCGGCTTCGGCACGCGACTCCGGCGTC
>JBAUNU010000274.1:0-3035 GCA_049579405.1 Methylocella sp. | reverse complement strand
GCTCATATCATGCGAAGCTCCCCTTGTGCCCACCCGCCCGTTCCTAAACCAGCTCCCTACGGTCCGTCGCGCCAAAAAAGCCCGCGCAAAATTTTCCGCGCGGGCTTGAAGCTCCGCTGGCAGCGCGGGCGGCGCGCTTTAGGATTTATTCCAATTCGTCGGTCGTGCCCTTGGCCCCCTTATTGGGTGTGTCCTCGCGCGCCTTTAGCGCCGCGCCGAGAATGTCGCCAAGAGAAGCACCGGAATTGGCCGAACCATATTGGGCGATCGCTTCCTTCTCCTCGGCGACTTCAAGCGCCTTAATCGAGACGGAAATCTTGCGGGCGCGGCGGTCGAACACGGTGACCCGCGCATCGACCTTCTCGCCGACGGCGAAGCGCTCCGCCCTTTGCGCGGCCCGGTCCCTCGCGAGTTCGGTGCGTTTGATGAAGGCGGTGAAATCGGTCCCGGCGATCTTAACGTCGAGTCCGCCGTCCTTCACCGCGAGCACCTCGCAAGTGACGGCCGCGCCCTTCTTGATGCCGGCGGCGGCGTCCTCGCCAGGCTTGGCGTCGGCCTGGCCCGCCGGCTTCACCGCGAAGGGATCACGGCCGAGCTGCTTGATGCCGAGCGAGATGCGCTCTTTTTCGACATCGACATCGAGTACCTTGGTCTTGACGGCATCGCCTTTCCTGAATTCCTCAATGATTTGCTCGCCGGGCTTGTTCCAATCGAGGTCGGAGAGATGGACCATGCCGTCGACATCCCCGTCGAGGCCGATGAAAAGACCGAATTCGGTCTTGTTCTTAACCTCGCCCGCGACTTCGGATCCCGGCGGATATTTCGCGGCAAAAGCTTCCCAAGGATTGACGAGCGTCTGCTTGAGGCCAAGCGAGATGCGGCGCTTGACCACATCGACTTCGAGAACCTGAACCTCGACCTCCTGGCTCGTCGCGACGATCTTGCCCGGATGCACGTTCTTTTTCGTCCAGGACATTTCCGAGACATGGATCAGGCCTTCGATCCCCGCTTCGAGCTCGACGAAGGCACCATAGTCGGTGATGTTCGTCACCCGGCCCTGGAACCGCGCGCCGGCCGGATATTTCGCCTCGATGCCTTGCCAGGGGTCCTCCAGCAACTGCTTCATGCCGAGCGAGATGCGGTGGGTCTCGTGATTAACCTTGATGATTTTTACACGCACCGTCTGGCCGATCGCCAAAACCTCGGTCGGATGATTGACTCTCCGCCAAGCGACATCGGTCACGTGCAGGAGCCCGTCGATGCCCCCGAGATCGACGAAGGCGCCGTAATCGGTGATGTTCTTCACCACGCCGTCGATCACCTGACCTTCCGCGAGGTTGGCGACGATCTCATTGCGTTGCTCGGCGCGGGATTCCTCGAGGACAGTGCGGCGGGAGACGACGATATTGCCCCGGCGGCGGTCCATTTTCAGGATTTGGAAGGGCTGCGGCGTCTGCATCAAAGGGGTTACGTCGCGGATCGGGCGGATATCGACTTGGCTGCGCGGCAAGAACGCCACCGCACCATCGAGATCGACGGTGAAGCCGCCCTTGACCTGGTTGAAGATGATGCCTTCGACCTTTTCTTGTTTCTCAAAAGCCTTTTCGAGCTTGACCCAGCTTTCCTCGCGCCGCGCCTTGTCGCGCGAAATGACCGCCTCGCCGAGGGCGTTCTCGATCCGCTCAAGATAAACCTCGACCTCATCACCGAGGGCGAGCTTGCCGTCGCGCCCAGGCCCTTGAAATTCCTTGAGCGGGACGCGGCCTTCGGTCTTCAGACCGAGATCGATGACGGCGACGTCTTTTTCGATCGCGACGACGCGCCCCTTGACGACGGAGCCTTCAAAGGCCTCGTTCTGGCCATAGCTCTCGTCGAGCAGCGCGGCGAAATCCTCGCGCGACGGCGCGTAGGCGTTGGTGGATGCCATCCGTTCTCCTGATTGCCCGAACGCGGGCGGCGCCGGGATCTTGGGTTGGTTGTGCTTCTTGCCCACCCGGTTTCCCACAATTGCAGCAAACCACTGACGGCGGCAAGACTCAGGGTTGAGGGCTGCTATGTAGCAACCGGGAGGCTTGGCGGCAAGGGGCGCGGAACAAACGCGCCGAGGCTTTCGCGCCGCCGTTCCGGTGCTTCGGCATGGGACGGGCGGCACGCTGCGTTAAAGGCGGCTGCGAAATCCTTGACGCTTTCGCAGCCGCGTAACTAAGTCTGCTACAGCAAGACCGGTTTGATCGCCGATACGATGAGACCCGTAACCCTTCTCGAATTGGCGGAAACCGCCCGCGGCCCCAGGCGATGCCTACAGTCTTCACGATCGGCCATTCGACCCGCACAATCGCCGAATTTGTCGCTTTGCTCAGGCAGGTGGCCGTGCATCTGCTCGTCGATGTTCGCTCAATCCCGCGCTCGCGGACGAATCCGCAATTCAACGCCGATGCTCTCCCGGAAGGGCTCGTTGACGCTGGGATCACGTACCGTCATCTGCCGGCCCTTGGCGGTCTGCGGCACCCAACAGAGGGACCGATGCCGTCGCCGAATACCCTCTGGCGGGCCGCGGCTTTTCGAAACTACGCCGATTACGCGGCAACTGACGCGTTTCGAACGGGATTGGACGAATTGCGAGCGCTCGCCCGTGACAATTGCTGCGCCATTATGTGCGCTGAAGCTGTGTGGTGGCGCTGCCATCGCCGCATCGTCGCCGATTACTTGTTGGCCGGAGGGGTTCCGGTGGCGCACATTATGGGGCACAATACGATCGTCCCCGCGAAGCTCACCCCCGGTGCGCGATCGCTGCCCGGCGGGATGCTCATCTATCCAGCCGCGGAGGAGGAGGCCAAAGCAATAGGCTGACCCGGCTCCGGCTCACGTGAATCGCCCGCGCCGGGCTTACGACGATTGGATCCGCGTAGTATCCCAGTCTACCGGCGCCGCTCCGCTACGTTATATGGTTAGGTTGAGAACCCATACAGAGCGTTGATTCCATGATATATTTTTGCCATGATTTGAGTCGCTGGAGGCAGAGGCATGGCAAGGAG
>JBAUNU010000273.1:0-2070 GCA_049579405.1 Methylocella sp. | reverse complement strand
CCGCTCTTCACGCCGCATGTGGCGGCCCGCACGCCGCGCCGCGCGTCGCTGCATCCCAACCGTCTGGGCCTCAGCATCCGACACCGTTAGGATCGTGGGCGCAACTGCGAGGCTTAATGCGGCTAGTCCTAGAAGGGAAAACGCCCTTCGGCGAGAGATCATTTCTGATTTGATTTTTTCACTCATATCCAACCTCCCCTAATTAAGTCATTCCCACCGCACCTTCAAAAGTATCCAAGCGCAACGCCATTGTCGAGGTCGAAGCGAGAAGTTTTCCGGCTCGCGTGTCGAACTCGTCAGCCTTGTCGCTTCCGTGTCCCGTGGCAGACATTGCACTGCCTTACGTTCCATAATGCCGCTTACGCGAGTCGGGCCATGGCTTGAAACCCCCCACCGGCCGGTCGCTCCGATCTAGCGCCAGCGACAAATGCGACGTCCCCGGTGCCACCAGCACACCCTGCGGCGGCGGCGGCGCACAACGACTACCGCCCCCTCGACGAAGTTTTCAGTCGTAGCAGGAAGACTTTTGCTCACCGTGAGTGGCGCGGATTCAGCTGGGACCGGCATCAAGGCTAATCCGGCAGTGGCGACTACGGCCCCGCCCAGCATGAACCGTAACATCTCGCGGCGCTGAATTGCTGTCATTGATTTCCTCCCGGTGAACATTCACCTTACATGCATTGACCTAACAGTATGTTTTTAGCGTAGGCGGCAGTGAAGTCCATAGCGGGGCCGCATGGAATATGAACCCAAGGCTTGCAACCATGGTTTCGTCTTCCGCCAGCTTGCTGCATGCTGCCACTAATTTCCGGCTCTGGTGCACGCGGCATAAGCGGGGCATATCAGGCGGTATACTTTTTGCTGCGGCGTGGCCAGAAGGTGATGCCAAGCCCGATGAGAAGCACGGCGGCCAAGAGCAAAAAGAGTGCGGACTGTTTGAACCACGCGATCGCCGGCACCGAAAGTGCCATAGCGAGGCCGAGAAAGCAGATTTCCAAGGATAGGAGATTTACTCCGGCGAGAAAAGTGCCGAGTGCAAGGAACATCAAAAGAACCAGAGTGTTTGCAGGCGGAGGCACCATCCTTTGAACGTGGGTCAATAGCATGATGTTCATGACGACCAAAATAGTCGCCCAGTGGAGTGCTTGCGTCCAAATCAGCCGAAAGCGAGCTTGCCTGTCGTCAACGTTAGGCCATACCGTGACGACGCTGACAACTCCGATCGCGATAGCCAAAAACTCCCAGAAGCCAGAAATAGGTTGGTGCGACATGTTGGTGTAGGCCACACCGACGATTGCCAGCGTAAGCACGGCGATGTAAGGCAACTTCCGCCGCAAAAAGCTCGCTTTGCGGGAATTGTCCGGGGGATCAGCTGCATCTTGCGTCAATTTGGGTTCGCTCATCGACAATCCAATTCAGGATAACGAGCCATCCATATAGCGCGGACCCAATCACGGCAGCAATAGAAAATGGCGGAACTAGCCAGATGCAATACACCAGCGTTCGGTTCACCCTTGTGAAACGCCCAGGGCAACATCAGCGGCACCGGCCCCAGACTCAGCTGGTCTTTCCTAATGAGTGTCTGAAGCCGCGTCAGAAGTTGACATGAGGTTCGCTATCCAGCGCGTCGACGGATTCTGTTCCCAGACAGTGAATAGCGCGATTGTCACGGGAAGCCCGATAAATGCCCCGGGCATGCCCCATAAAAAATCCCAGAAAAAAAATGCGAACAACATCACGAATGGTGAAATTGCGAGAGCGGTGCCAGTAAGCATCGGCTCCAGGTAGTTGCCGATCACGAATTGGATCAGGTACAAAGCTCCGAAAATGATTGCCGCCGTCTGCCAAGATTCGAATTGCGCGGTTGCAAAAACCACTGGGAGGACGACGGCTACAAGAGGGCCGATATATGGGATGTAGTTCAACACAAACGCTATTATGCCCCATGCGACTGCTAGCTCGAGCCCAATAGAAAGCGTGAAGACAAAGACCGCCACGCCGGTCACCGCGCTCGCCAGGGTGCGGATGAGCATGTATTTTCGGATTTTCTTGGCGATCTGACCGCTCGTT
>JBAUNU010000272.1:0-6501 GCA_049579405.1 Methylocella sp. | reverse complement strand
GATTTGGGTGGAGCGATTCTGTCTCGAACTGGCGGCAGCAGCGAGGACAATCTCGCATCGGGATTGGAAATAGCAAACTCGAAAGCGGCCATGAGGAATCGATGCAGCCGCTCGGCCGTTTGTCTTTCGAATAGGTCGGGCTTGTACTCCATCGCTATCCGCCAGCCTTGCGGCCAATGGACCATGTAAAAATTGAAATCATAGAGCGCGCCGGAGGACAGCGAGGGAAGGGCATTCAGATAGAAGCCGCCGTAGTCTTTATGATCCATGAGATCACGCAGCACGGTGAAATTGATGGAGATGAGTGGCGTGCGGTCGGGGACGCGCGGGGGATTGAGAACCTCGACCAGCTTGTGGAAGGGCATCCGCTGGTGGATGAGCGCCTCCTGAACCGTTCCGTTCGTCCGGGCCAGGAATTCCGTGAAGGTCGGATCGCCGGACGCATCGAACCTTATCACGAGATTGTTGAGGAAGACGCCGATCAAGTTCTCGATGTCCACTTCGTCGCGTCCGCCGATCTGAGTTCCGAATACCACATCCGTCTCGCCGGTGCAGCGGTGCAGCATCGCCCCGATCACGGCGCAACCAAAGGCGAACGGAGTCAAATTGTTTTGGCGCGCCGCGTCTTCCAGTTTGTTCCCAAGCGCCGGCGGCAGGCCGGCGGCGAGGATTTCGCCTTGATAGGTCGGCTCGGCCGGGCGCTCACGATCTGGAACAATCTCGAAATAGGGCGCTTCCGCCAACTGGCTTTTCCAATAGGCGATCTCCGCCTCGAAGCCGGCACTGGCGAAATATTCCTTCTGCCAGAGGCAATAGTCGCCGTATTGCAGCGGCAGCTCAGGCAGAAGATAGGGGCGGTTGGCCTCCAGCGCCTCGGCGATCGTGCCGAATTCATGGGCGAGGAGACGGATGCACCAGCCGTCGAAAACGATCTCATGCGTGGTCACCAGTAAAAGTCCGTGATCGGCGGACAGGCGCAGCAAGGTCACCCGGATCAGCGGCAATTGTCCAATGTCGAACGGCAGGTGCGCCTCGCGGCGGCCCAACGCCATGGCTTCATCGAGCCGCTTTTCCTCGGGAATGGAAGTTAGATCGACAACGGACAAATGAAAATCGAGGCGGCCTGCTACTTCCTGCACGAGTTCGCCGCCATTCTCGATGAACCTCGTGCGCAGGATCTCGTGCCGGTCGACGATCATCTGAAAGGTTTGCTCGATCGTCGAAGCGTTGAATCTCCCCTTGAGCTCCCAACGCAGGGCGATGTTGAGAACCGAACTTCCAGGGCTTAGCGCATGGATGAACCAGCATCGCTGCTGCGAGGACGAGCTGGGAAATAACAGTTCTTCGCTCGGCTTCGTCTCTGGACCGGGCGAGTGATGAACGCCTTCCCTTGTCATCTCGATTGTCATCTCGAGGCACCCGCGCGGCGCCTGAAACTTTGCAGCGACGGCGCCGCATGGCTTGGCGCGAGCATCGAATCCTCCGGCAGGTCATTCGCAGTCCGCGCCAATTCGGCAATTGTCGGATGCCGCATCAGCTGTGCCGCATTGAGGCCGAGGCCCTGGTCCCGCGCCCGCGCCGCGATGCGGAACAGGTCGATGGAATCTGCCCCGAGCGCGAAGAGGTTGTCGTGAATGCCAATCTCGCCGATTTGCAGAACTTCGCCCCAAATCGTGGCGAGCCTAGCCTCGAGGGGTGTCTGGGGTGCCGCGATCACCCGCTCCGGAAGCGCCTGCGCCGGATCGGGCCGCGGCAGCGCTTTGCGGTCGACCTTGCCGGTCTGAGTACGGGGTAGCGCGTCGAGGCGCAAGATATGCGCCGGGACCATGTAATCCGGCAATTCCTCGCGCAATTTGGTTCGCAGCCCGCTGATGCTCAGGGCGGTGCCTTCGGGCGCGGCGATATAGCCGACTAAGTCATCGCCGTGCAAAACGGCGGCTGCTTCCGGGCGGCCGGAAACGCGCCGCAGCGCATCTTCGACATCGCCAAGTTCGATGCGGAAACCGCGCAATTTGATTTGGCTATCGGCGCGTCCGAGCAGTTCGAAGCGGCAGTTCCCTAGATAGCGTGCGCGATCACCGGTGCGATAGAGGCGGCCGTTCGTGCCGCTAGAAAATGGATTTTCCGTGAAGCTTTGCTGGGTGAGCGCTTGATTTTTATGATATCCCCGCGCGAGCCCCGCGCCGGCGATGCAAAGCTCTCCAGCGGCCCCGATTGCCGCCGTATTTCCTGCCGCGTCGAGGATATACATCCTTGTGTTCGCGATCGGCCGGCCGAAATCGATAGCGCCGCCGTTTTGCCGTTCCGCCAGCGACCAGATCGTTGTTTCGGTCGGTCCGTACATATTCCACAGTTCGCCCGATCCGAGGTCCTGGGCGAGTTTCTGGTCGAGCGCCTCTCCCCCGCACAGGATTTTGAGCCCCTTCGGATTGAGCCCCGCTTCCAGCAATGCTCGCCATAGGGCCGGGGTGGCCTGCATCATCGTTGTCGAGCTGCGGGTGATCAGCGCGGCGAGGGAAAACGGGTCCATGACATCGGCCCGGCTCGCGATCGCGAGCTCGGCGCCGGCCGTCAACGGCAAGAAGATTTCAAGAGCGGCAATGTCGAAGCATGGCGTCGTCACCGCGAGGAAGACATCGGCGGCGCTAATGCCGGGCGATTGCCGCATCGCGGTCAGCAGGTTTACGACCGAGCGATGTTCGATATCGATACCCTTTGGCCGGCCCGTCGAACCGGAGGTGAAGATGCGATAAGCAAGATCGGTTGGGCGAACGCGCGGAAGTGGCGGCAGTTGCTCGTCGGCCGAGTCCGCGCCGGCTTCTCCAATGCCAATGCAAACCGGGATCGCCGCTTTGATGCCGTCTTCGAGCGTCGCCGAGGTCAAAGCGATCTTAACATCGGCCTCGGAAACGATCGCGTGGATGCGCGCGGGCGGATAGATCGGGTCGAGCGGAACATAGGCGCCGCCCGCCTTGAGAACGGCGAGCATGGCGACGGCCAGCTCCGCCGAGCGGTCGAGATAAATCGCGACCGGCGTTTCGCGTGCAACCCCGGCGGCAATCAACCGCCAAGCCACACGATCCGCGCGCATTGTGAGCTCGCGATAGGTCACGGTTTTATCGTCGAAACGGACCGCGACGGCGTCCGGAGTAACCGCCGCCTGCAAATCGATCAATTCGTGAATGGCGAGTTCCGGGATGGGATAATCCGGCCCCGCCAAGGCGGCGTGCACCGCGTTCTCCTCCGTCTGGGTCAGGGTCCGCAGCCGCAGGGCCTCCTGGTCCATATCGCCTGCGATGGCTTCGAGCAGGGTCCGGTAATGGCCGATCCAACGTGCGACGGTGGCCCGCTCGAACAAGTCCGTGCTGTATTCGCAATCGACGATAAGGCCGCTGTCTTCCGCGACGACATTGAAGAACAGATCGAAATTCACAAATCGCTTGGGATTGGCGTCGGTCGAGACGGCGAGATCCTGGAAGGGAAGATTTTGCCCGATCCGCTCCAAATTGAACTGCGCTTCGATCAAGGGGAGCCGGTTGACCTCCCGCGGCATGCCGAGCGCCCGGACGAGGGACCCGAAAGTGTAGCTTTGATGATCGGCCGCATCGAGAAGAAGCTGCTGGGTCTTGCGCGCGGCCTTGAGGAAGGTGACGCCATCTGGGAATTCGCCTCGCAACGGCAGGAAGTTGACGCAATGGCCGACGAGAGGCCCTTCGCCGTGCAAACTCTGCCCGGCGGTCGGAATGCCGGCGACGATATCGGTTTGTCCGCTCAAGCGGGCAAGCAGCAACTGATAGGCGGTCAACAGCACGGCGAACAAGGTACAGCCGTTGCGCGCGGCCGCCTGCTTTACGCGCTCGTACAGGGAAGCGTCGATTGTCCCGCGCAGCGTGCCGCCACGGAAACTCTTAAGCGGCGGGCGCGGATGATCGAGCGGCAGGGCCAAAGGCTCCGGCGGTTGTGCGAATTGGTGCAGCCAATAGGCCTCCGCCTCCGGCTGGACCGCGCCGTGCCGTGCCGCGTAGCCGACGAAACTATGAGCCTCCTCCAGGCTGGCGGCGGCGCCGCTTACGCGGGCCGAATAGAGCGCCCCAAGTTCGTCCAAAAGGATGTTCATCGACCAGCCGTCGCAGACGATGTGATGCGCGGTCACCACCAGCATATGACGGTCTTGGCCATGGTCCGGCATCAAGGTGAAGCGAATCAGCGGTCCATTAACCAGATCGAAGGGAGTCGAGGCTTCGCTTTCGATGACCTCGGCAAGCCGGGCAGAGGGAGGCTCCGCCTCGCCGCGCGCGGCGATAGTGAAGGCTAGCGGTGCGGCGGGCATCACGGTAAAGCCGTCGCCCGCCGGCGCGAAACGAATGCGAAGCGCTTCGTGGCGTTGCACCAAATCGCGCGCCGCTCTCCGCAGCGCTTGCCTGTCGAGCCTGCCGCGCATATCGAGCGTGACCGATTCGTTGAAGGCGCAGGAAGCGGCGTCGCCGAGTTGAGCGCTGAGCCAAATTTCCATTTGGCTTTCGGTGAGCTGGCCTTGGCTCGCCCCGGCTGATTGCGGCGTCCGTCCGAAGAGACCCGCGGCCATCATCTGCGCAGAGGCCGCATCAAAAGCCTCGACGATTTTCGCGAGATCGGCATCGTCGTGGGCGGTCGTCAGGAAACAGGGAAAGCCCTCCTGGATGTGAATGCCCTGTTCGCGCATCAGGTAAAAAAAGAGCGATGCGAAATGATATTCGGCGGGGAATTTGAGGAAGAAGATCGAACCGAACTGATGAATTTCGGTGGGCACGCCATGGCGCTCGAAGACGGCGTTAAGGTCGTCCGCGAGACGTCCGGTGCGCTCGGACAACCTTTCCTGCAGGCTTGGCCCGGCGGCTTTTAGATGCTTCAAAACCGCGGCGGTAGCGGCGAGCGTCAGCGGGTGGCGCACGAAAGTGCCGGCAAAGAAGGTCACCCCGGCGGACGGATAGGAATCGTCGCCATATTGCCAGAACCCGCCGTCGAGAGCATCCATGAACGCGGCCTTGCCGGCTAGGATGCCGATGGGCATGCCGCCGCCGGCCACCTTGCCATAGGTGACAAGATCGGCGCGGATGCCGAACAAGGCCTGTACGCCGCCCGGATGGACGCGGAAGCCGGTAACAATTTCGTCAAAGATTAAGGCGGTCCCGGCCTTCACGGTCAGTTCGCGCAACGCCTCCAGGAATTGCCGGGGACGGAAGTCCGGCCGCCGGCTCTGCACGGGTTCGACCAGGACCGCCGCCAATTCATGGACGTGCCGTTCGAGCCAGGCGAGGCTCCCGGGAGTTCCATAGTCGAGGATGATGATGTTGGCGATGGATTCGGCCGGAATACCCGGAGCGATCGGAAATACCCGCGCAACCCCATCGCGAACGCCGCCTCGCGCCAACACTTCGTCGAATTGGCCGTGATAGTCGCCAGCGAAATAGACGATCCGATTGCGCCCGGTCACCGTTCGCGCAATCCGCATCGCCGCCATAACCGCTTCGGACCCGGTGTTGCAAAAGGTCATCCGCTCATTGCCCGTGAGATCGCACAGGAGCTTCGCGACCTCGCCGGCGAGCGGCGTTTGCGGGCCCAATTCAAAGCCCTGGTCGAGTTGCGCGATCAGCGCTTCGCGAACGAAATCGGGTGCGTGGCCGAAAGCGGTCGGACCGAAACCGTTCAACAGATCGATATAAATGTTGCCATCGACGTCCCAAAGTTTCGAGCCCTCGGAGCGGACGGTGACGATCGGGTAAACGATCTCCTTCCATTCCGGATGGAATCCGGCGGCGACCCGGGGATCGGCGAGCACCGCTCGCGATGCCTGGGTCATCTCCTTGGAACCGCGCGTGCGCGCTGTGTAGCGTTCGATCAGACCGGCGACAAAACGGCGTTGCCCAGCGTCGAGACCGGCATCGCGCGCCGGCGAGAAGGGCTTGAAGGGGCCAAAGGCCTCGCCGGGCGTTTTTCCCGGAAGGGGCTTTGCTTGAAGCGGTGCCGCAGCTTGCGGGGGTTGCCGGACGGCTGGCGCCGCCGCCCCGGCCAAAGGTGCCGCGCCGCCAATCTGCCGCAATGTTTCGAGCTGCCGGTTGATGAGGTCGGTCATGCTGGCGAGCTGCGCCGCCATGACTTGTTCGATGCCTTGTCCCGGCCCGGAAACAGCTGCAAAACCGGGTGCGGGGATTGCGGCTTGAGAAGGTGTGGCGGGACGAGCCTCGATTTGGCTCCCCGCGGCTGGGGTGGCCTCGACCACGAAATTCTCCCCTACGCGGTCCAGATGCCCGGCGACGGCATCCACCGTCGCAAGCTCGCCCATCATCTGGCGAAAACTGACGGCGACGTTGAATCTGGTCTTGATGGCTTGGCTTGCCTGCGTGAGAAACAGCGAATCGAAGCCGAGTTCGAGGAAACTTGTCCCAAGCCGCGCGTTGACGACGTCGATGCCCGAAAGATTTTCGAGCAAAGCTGCGAGTTCGGCCCGGATCGCTGCTTGGC